>NZ_JBIAHP010000009.1:0-211411 GCF_042870715.1 Streptomyces sp. NPDC006463
CGCCGACCCCCCGCCCGCCGGGGGCCGCGTCACCCCGGGCGGGGGGCCCCCCCCCCCCGCCCCCCCCCCCCGCGCCGCCCCCCCCCCCCCCGCCCCCCCCCCCCGGGGGGGGCCCCCCCCCGACCGGTCAGACCTGGTACTGGCCGACCGTGAGGAAGTACCGCAGCTCCTCCGGGGTGCCGTTCAGCGCCTTCTCCGCTGCCACGCGCAGCGCGTCGCTGATGCCCGGGCGGGCCAGGATCCGTACGACGGACACGCGGTCGTCCTCGGCTTGGGCGAGACGCAGGCCCGACTTCAGGAACGCGGTCCGGTCGGCGGGGGTGCCGTTCAGGGCTGCGTTGGCCTCGCGCTTCACGGCATTGCCGGTGGACGGGTTGGCGAACAGGACCTTGAGGATGGCGACCTTGTTGTCCTCGTCCTGGGCCTTGGCGAGGCCGGTGGTCAGGAACGCGACCCTGTCCTCCGGGGTGCCGTTCAGGGCCGCGTTGGCTTCGCGGATGACCGCCTTGCCGGTGGACGGGTTGGCGAACAGGACCTTGAGGATGGCGACCTTGTTGTCCTCGTCCTGGGCCTTCGCGAGGCCGGTGGTCAGGAACGCGACCCTGTCCTCCGGGGTGCCGTTCAGGGCCGCGTTGGCCTCCCGTATGACCGACTTGCCGGACGCCGGGTCGGCCAGGATCTTGGCGATGGCCACGGCGTTCTCCGTGTCCGAGCCCACCACCGTGCCGGCCGACGCCGACGCCGACGCCGACGCCGTGACCGGCGCGGCGGCGGCGAGCGACGGGGTGGCGAGCAGCAGGGCCGGGGCCAGGGCGCAGGCGGTCAGGGCGAGCGCGGCTCGGGTCAGTTTCATGGTTCCCCCTCGGTCGAAAGGCTGTCCGGGTCTCGACAGCCAAACGATCTTCGCAGGGGGGTCTGACAATTGCCCACGAGGCTCGGCCGTTCGGTTCCGCCCTCGGGTGAATCTCACGCTCCCCGACCGGCCCGCCCCGCACCCCTGTCAGACCAAGGGGTGCGGGGCGGGCTCGTCGGGCAGGGGAGCGGCGGCCGTCGCGGCCTCCACCTGGCGGCCGATCATGCCGGCGATCACGTCCGGGGCGACCGCCCGCGAATAGAGCCAGCCCTGCCCGGTGTCGCAGCCGACCCGGCGCAGCCGGGCCGCCTGCCCGGCGGTCTCCACGCACTCCGCCGTCACCGTCAGACCCAGCCGGTGTGCGAGCTGGACCAGGGCCTCGACGATGGTCTCGTCGGCCGGATTCGGGTGCGTGCCCTCCTCGTAGCGGAAGCCCCGCACGAAGGAGCCGTCCAGCTTCAGCACCGAGACCGGCAGCCGGCTGAGGTAGGCCAGGTTCGAGTACCCGGTCCCGAAGTCGTCGATCGCGATCCGCACGCCCATGTCGCTCAGCGCCTGGAGGGCTTGGAGCGGCCGGCCCGCCGAGCCCATCACGGCCGACTCGGTCAGCTCCAGCTGGAGCAGCTGCGGCGCCAGCCCCGTCTCGGCCAGGATCTCCGCGACATCGCCCACCAGGTCCGAGTCCCACACCTGGCGCACCGCGACGTTGACCGAAACGAAGACCGGGGAGTCGCTGGGCTGCTCGATCTGCCAGCGCCGCGCCTGCCGGCAGGCCGTGCGCAGCACCCACTGCCCCAACTGGACGATGGATCCGTCCTCTTCCGCAATTCCGATGAACCGATTCGGCGTGAGCGTGCCGAACTGCGGGTGGTTCCAGCGCACCAGCGCCTCCACTCCGCGCACCGCCCCGCTCTCCAGGTCCACCAGCGGCTGGTACTCCAGGTCGAACTCCCCGCGCTCCACGGCGGGCCGGAGGGTGGAGGACAGTGCCTGCCGTGTCATGCGGTGGGCGTTGCGCTCCGGGTCGAAGAGGGTCCAGCGGGCCTTGCCGTCCGCCTTCGCCCAGTACAGGGTCGTGTCGGCGGCCTGCATCAGCCCGGTCGCCGAGGTCCCGGCGGTCGCCCGCTCCACCACCCCGATCGACGCGGAGACCGACAGCCGCTGACCGGCCAGGTCGAACGGCTCCTGGACGGCGGCCAGTACGCTGCGCGCCAGGTCCGCGAGCTGTTCGGTGCCGGTGGAGTCCTCCACGAGCAGGGCGAACTCGTCGCCCCCCAGCCGTGCCACCAGGTGCCCGCTCGTGCGCCCGTACCCGGACTGGTCGGCGCACTGGGTCAGCCGCGCCGCGACGGCGGCCAGCAGCCGGTCGCCGACCCGGTGGCCGAGCGTGTCGTTGACCGCCTTGAACCCGTCGAGGTCCAGGTAGCACAGCCCGATCCGGCCGGTGCCGCCGCTGTGGTCGTACGAGGACGCCTCCAGGGCGGCGGAGAGCCGCTCGAAGAACAGCGCCCGGTTGGGCAGCCGGGTGACCGGGTCGTGCATCTGGAGGTGCCGCAGGCGGGCCTGGAGGTCGCGCCGGTCGCTGATGTCGGCGACGGACAGCAGGACGTCGCCGGTCCCGGGTACGGGCCCCAGGGTGACCTCGGTCCACAGCGAGTGCCCGTCGGGGTGCTTGAGGCGGCGGGTGCAGCGCAGCCGTGCCTGCCGCCCGCGGAGCACCTCCTGGTACGCGGCCCAGGTGCGGGCCTCGGCGGCCAGGTCCACCAGGTCGGCGGCGCTCTGGTGGACGAGTGCGTGCGGCTCGGCACCGAGCAGGCCTGCGAAGGCCTGGTTGGCGGCCACGACGTAGCCGTCGCGGTCGACGACGGCCATGGGGAGGTGGGCCGCGTTGAACGCGGCCCGGTAGTCGCGCCGTTCCGACTCGTCCCGCGACGGGGTTCGCGACGGCGCCGCCGTCGCCGACACTGCTCCGTGACGCTCCGTAATGGCCGATCGGATGCTGTCGGCCGCCGAACCGGTTCCTTCTGAGGTTCCGCTCACCGTTGGCTCCCGCAGTGCTCGTGAGTGTCCGTGCAGGAAAGTGTGCCGATCATAGAGGCTGCCGGGAGGCCTCATCCAGCGGCGTCGCCGCGCGAGGGGCGGGAGTTCGGCGTGATGACGGATTGGCCGTCCAAGATCGGTTGATCGTTTCTGCGCAGCTCTGAGCGCGCGGAGACGGCTGCTGATCCGGCGTGATCGGTCGTGACGTTCTGTAGGCAAAGGTGTGAACCCCGGGGGTCACCGGCTTGCCGTATTGCTCACTCGTGTGGGGCAGCGGAACAGGGCATTGGTAAGACAAGCACCTCAAGGTGGACGAGATGGTACGAATCCACCACCGGAGGTCGATGTGCCGCGACAGGAGACACCCGGGGGAGTGGACCGCTCCCGAATCCGAAGTGCGGCGGCAGCGCTCACGTCCCTGGCGGCACTCGCCGCCATGTCGCTCGTCGCGGGGCCCGCGGTGGCCGCCCCCGGGGCCGGGCCGTGCGCTCTGACCCGTACGGACGCCCACCACTCGCTGGGCCTCGACACCTGGAACCGCGCCTACCCGCGGCCCGAGCGCAATCTCGACGCGGTCATGGTCTTCCTCTCCTTCCCCGATCACCGGACCACGCTGCGGACCGAAGAGATCGCCGGCGACTACTTCCCCGCCACCAGCGACTTCTTCGAGCGGGCCTCGTACGGCAGGTTCAACCTGGTCCCGCACCCGCAGAAGCAGTGGATCCGGATGCCCAAGCCGGCCGCCGCGTACGGCATACAGCGCGACTGGGCCCCCGAGGACCGGGCGGCCTACCTGCGGGACGCGGTGGCCGCCGCCGACCCCGAGGTGGACTTCGCCAAGTACGACGTCGTCTACTTCGTCGCCGACCCGGACGCGCCCGGAGTGGACTCCGATGCCACCAAGGTCGTCAACTTCGACCGCCCGCTCCGCGCCGACGGCACGGACCTGCGGCGGATCGTCACCGTCTTCGAGCGGCACCCGCCGGACCGCAACGTGCTCGCGCACGAGACCGGGCACGTCTTCGACCTGCCCGACCTCTACCACCGGCCGAGCGACGGCAAGGGCGACTGGGACACCTACGTCGGCGACTGGGACGTCATGGGCAGCCAGTTCGGGATGTCGCCGGACCTCTTCGCCTGGCACAAGTGGAAGCTGGGCTGGCTGGACCCCGCCCAGGTGGACTGCGTGCGGTCGGGCTCCTCGCTGCACACCCTGCAGCCACTGGCGGAGGTCCCGGTGCGGGGAGGCACGGGCGGGACCCGGCTCGCGGTGATCCGTACGGGCCCCGGCAGCGCGATCGCCGTCGAGGCGCGGGGCTCCGCCGGCAACGACGGGGACACCTGCACGGAAGGGGTCCTGATCTACCGGGTCCGCAACGAGGCGGCCTCGGGCGGCGGCCCGATCGAGGTCCTGGACGCCCATCCGTCGACGGAGGCGTGCTGGGACCGCTCGGTGTACCCGCCGCTGGCGGACGCGCCGCTGGCGGTGGGCGAGACGTACACCGTGCCGGGCGAGCGGATCACGGTCGAGGTGGCGGACCGCACCCGGTCGGGTGCGTACACGGTGAAGATCACGACGTGACGGAGGAGGGTCCGGGCGAACGGATACGAAGAAGGCCCCCACTCTGCTGAGTGGGGGCCTTCCTCCGTCTGTGCGCCGCCAGGGACTCGAACCCCGGACCCGCTGATTAAGAGTCAGCTGCTCTAACCAACTGAGCTAGCGGCGCTTGCTGACGTCGTAGACATTAGCATCCGGATCCGCTGAACGAAAAATCGATATCCGCAGCTCGGGCGGCGCGGACGAACGCCCAGAGGAGGGCCTCGGCCCCGGGGAGCCACGGCAGGCGCGCGGCGGGGGCGACGAGCCAGCGCGAGGGGCCGGGGGTGCCGGTCAGCGGAGGCACGGTGACGGCGTCGCCGTGCCCGTGGCACAGGGGTGCCGGGACGGTACGGGAGCCTCCCCACTCCTCCCACGCCAGCAGGGCGGGCAGCCGGTGGGCCGTGCCCGCGGCGGCGAAGAGCAGCATCCGGCCGCGGTGCACGGCGACCGGGCCGCAGCCCGGACCCTCGGCCCAGAGCAGGTCCAGCACGCGGCGCCCGAGGACGGCCGGGACGTTGACGACGTCGAAGGCGTTCCCGCAGGGCAGCACCGCGTTCGCGGTGGGCCGGGCCTCCCAGGCCGCGAGGCTGCGCCGCGGATCGGCGCACGCGGAGACGAGCCACGCGGCGCCCTGCGGGGTGACGTGGGTGGCGGGGGCGGTGCGTGCGTCGAGGGCCGGGCAGCCGGGAGCCGTCGTCAGGGTCGTCATATGCCAGATCTACCCGGCGTGACATCCCGGTTTCCGGGAGTTACCGGAAACCGGGACAGGACGGCTGTTGCTGGGGTATGTTGCGCCCCGCATATGCCGCACCGCTCGCGCCCGGCGGCGGTGCGGACCGGATCCGTCAGGGCACGTCCAGGCCGTGTTGCAGGGATTCGCCGAACTCGATCATCTTGCGGGTGTAGTCCTCGGTCCACTCCGCCCGTTCCGCGATCGCCGCCGTCGTGAGCCGGTCGAACCGCCGCGGGTCCGCCAGCTGCGCCGCCGCCAGCGCCTGGAACTCCATCGCCCGCTCCTGCGCGGCCCGGAAGGCCAGCGTCAGCTCGGTGGCGCGGGCCAGCAGCTCGCGAGGATCCTCGATCGACTCCAGGTCGAAGAAGTGCTCCGGGTCCGTGGCGGCCTCCGAGGGCTCGAAGAGCAGCGGTGCCGGCCGCAGCCTCCGCTCGGTCCGCTCGGGCTCTGCCATGCGCGTCCTCCTGCTGCGTGCGAAATCCTTCCGGGCCACCGTCCATTGTCCAACGCCGCGCAAGGGTGCACGGCGTCCGGATGGAACGTCCGTACGGCCCGTGAGGTGCGGGAGGAGCCGTGCGGGCACAGTGGCGGGGGAGTCGAGCAGGTGGACGCCCGCGGCGCGGTCCGTCACACCGTGACGGTCTCCTCGGCGCGGCGCGCGGCCAGCTCCGCCACGTCGTCGAGTACGCCGGCCAGCTCGCCCGCGAGCCCCTCCGGAGCGGTGAACCCTTCCGGACCGACCAGCTTCGAGACGCCCGGGATCGCGACGGACCGCTCGGCGGGCCGCATGCCGAGACGGGTGAGCACGGGCAGCAGCATCTCGGCGGCCGGGGCGCCGCCCGTGGGGCCCGCGCTGTAGCTGACGAGGCCGACCGGCTTGTCGCGCCACTCGTTGTAGAGGAAGTCGATGGCGTTCTTGAAGGGGGCGGTGAAGCCGCCGTTGTACATCGGCATGACGAAGAGGAAGGCGTCCGCGGAATCGACCACGGCGCTCCAGTCGCGGGTGTGCTGGTGGGCGTAGACACCGGTGGAGGCGTACTCCGGCTCGTCCAGGAAGGGCAGTGCGATCTCCGCGAGGTCGACGGGGGTGACCTCGAAGCCGCCCCGCGCACGGACCTGCTCGGTGACCCACCGGGACAGCGGGCGTCCGGAGGACGTGGGGCGGGTGGCGGCGGAGATGACGTGCAGGCGGGTCATAGGAATGGGCTCCCCGTTCGATGGTTGTTGACGTGTCACCTATAAAACCCGGAGGTGCGTGACGTGTCAACCAGATAGGTGATGTATCACCAATCTGATTAGAGTGCCCCCATGACCGCACCCGAGCCCCGGTGGCTCACCGAGCCCGAGATGGATGCCTGGTACGCCTGGCGGCGGATGTTTCCCCTGGTCAATGCCGGTATCGCGCGCGACCTCAACCAGGACAGCGGCCTCTCCGAAGCCGACTACGACGTCCTGTCGGTGCTCGGCTCCACGGCGGGCCACCGCATGCGGATCAGCGCCCTGGCCGTCCTGATGCAGTGGTCGCGCAGCCGGCTGTCCCACCAGCTCACCCGTATGGAGCAACGTGGCCTGGTCCGCCGTGAGGAGGTACCGGCCGACGCCCGTGGCGCGGAGGTGGTCCTGACCGGGACCGGCGTGAGCACGATCACCTCGGCGGCTCCCCTCCACGTGGAATCCGTACGCCGCCACCTGATCGACATCCTGACCCCGGAGCAACTGCGCACCTTCGCCGAGGTGGGCGAGGTCCTGCGCACCCGCATGGGCATCGAGCGGAAGGCCTGATTCCCTACGGCTTCCAGCTCACCCGGTGCTCCGCGAGGTGTGCCAGGACGGAATGGTTCGCTTCCCAGCCATCCGGGAATTTGACCGTCACGCCCAGCTGTACCGGCTCCGTCGAGGGGTGGTCGTCCAGGAGTTCCGCTATGCCCGCCCGGGCCACCACCACGCAGGCGTGCCGGTGCCGGGAGGTCAGCACGCACAGGCGGCCCGTCTCCAGGTGGAAGGCCGTCGCGTCCGGGCGGCCCGACAGGGGGTGGAGCACCACGGTCAGGTCGTACTCGCGGCCCTGGAGGCGGTTCGCGGTGTCCACCGTCACCCCGGTCACGCCCAGCGAGGTCAGTGCCGCGCGGACGGCCGCCGCCTGGTCGCGGTGGGCGGTGCCCACCGCGATCCGGTCCGCGGTCAGCGGGGCCGGCCCCGACGACTGCTCGTCGGAGGTCACCGCCCCGCGGTCCAGGGCCCGGCGGACCACCTGGGCCACCGCGCGGACCGCTTCCGGGTCGGTGCGCGGCGTGTGCCGCGCGGGCAGTTCCAGCAGGCCCCAGCCCGATTCGGCGGCCTCGTCCAGGACCCGGTCGGGACCCGACCCGTCCGAGGGGACCCCGTACGAGAGCCGCCGCTCACCCGGGCCCGTACCGCTGCGGAACTGCGTGTACGGGTAGAACGCCCGCGAGACCAGCGGCGCGGCAGTCGCCGGGAGCCGCCACGAAACCGGCAGCCGGTGCTGCGGGAGCTGCGGGTTGTGGGCGAGCAGGGTGGTCACCGCCGAGGCGGACGGGTCGTAGGACAGCCCCGCCCACTGCTCCGCGCCCACCACGCTGAAGGGGTCCAGCTGCCCCGGGTCGCCCACGAACAGCGCCCGCTCGAACAGCCCGGCCACGGCCAGCAGCGCGTCGGAGCGCATCTGGTACGCCTCGTCGACGATCGCGTGCTCCCACGGCTCGGCGTCCTTGACGAACGCCCACTTCGCCGCCGTGGAGATGGTGATCGGCAGCTCCGCGAGGTCACCCGGCTTGGCGGAGAGCGTCACCGAGGGCAGCTCGCGCAGCGCCGGGTCGTAGGCGTCCCCGTCGCTGCTGTGCAGCCGGCCCACCTTCAGCTCCGGGTCCTTGTCGGCGAGCCGCAGCACCAGGTCGTCCACCTGTGCGTTGGTCTGCGCGACCACCATCAGCCGGCGCCCGGCCGCGGCCAGTTCCCGGGCGGCCCGGACGACGAGCGTGGACTTGCCGGCCCCGGGCGGGGAGTCGACGACCACACCCCGCTCGGTCCCGTGCAGGGTGTCGTGCAGGATGGCGGCGGTCGCCTGGGCGGCCGCGGCCCCCGGGTCGAAGGAGTTCACAGCACGTCCTCGGCGGTCACGGGGTCGGGCAGTGCGGGGGCGGTCAGGTGTCCGGGCGGTCCGCCGTGCGTCCACGGGGTCTGCTCCGGGTCGGGGAGCTTCGGGCCGCCGCGCGCGTCGTGCTCGAAGAGCGTCCAGCACACCCGGTCGCCCTTCTCCGGCACCGAGCCCGGCTCCGGGTCCTTGCCGCGGCCCATCTTGTCCAGCAGCCGAAGCACGACCTGCCCGTCCTCCTCGTAGCGTACGAAGGCGGCCGACTGCGGGCGGCCGTCCAGCGAGCGGAACACCTTCCCGCCGCCGCCCTCCGCGAGCTGCGGCCGGTCCTCCGTGACCACCGTCACCAGGGGGCGCGGGCTCGGCCGCTTCGACTCCGTCCACTCCATCACCACCTCGGTGACCTCGCCGGCGAAGGCCTCGCCCGTCAGCCGCCGGCCCGCCATCACCAGGGGGTCGTCCAGCGCCTCCTGCGCGTCGAGCCGCACCTGCTCCGTCTCCCGGGTGGCCAGCTTCTGCGCCGCAGTCACCGCGTCGTCGCGGCGCGGCTGCGGGGGCTCGCCCGCGCGGACCCGGTCCCGGTGGCCGGTGTACGACCAGCGGTCGCGCGTCCAGCGCTCCTCGGCCCGGGCTCCGGCGGGCAGCGCGCGCAGCAGCTCCAACGACTGCCACACCGCGTCCCAGGTGGGCCGCATCTGGTCCACGACGAGCCCCCGGAGCGCCCGCTCCGCGCGCTCCACCGCCGCCGGGTCGTCCGCGGTGCGCTCCGCGTCGTAGCGCGCCATCGCGGGGGCGAGGAGCCGGTTGTCGAAGGCCGGGTCGGTGGCCGGTCCGGCGGGCGGGACCAGCAACTGGCCGTCCCGGTCCCGGGACAGCTCGGCCCGCAGCGCCGCCTCGGCGCCGGATTCGCCCTCCGGGGGAGCTATCCAGGACAGCAGCGCGCCCAGGTGCTGGTCCTCCAGGTTGCTCTGGCCGCTGGCCCAGTGCCGGCCCAGCAGCTCCGTCGCCGACAGCAGCATCGAGGATCCGGGGACCCAGGCGCGCTCGCCGAGGTGCGTGAACCAGCGCCCCAGCAGCGGCACCCGCGCGGGCGCCGGATACGGGTTCTCCGGGTCCTCCTCGGCCGTCCGCCGGAACCGCATCGACCGCCCCAGCAGGCGTACGTACTCGATGCCCGCCCGGCTCGGCACGACCAGCTGCGGCGCGTCCAGGCAGAGCTCCGCCTCGACCTTGGTCCTGCGGCCCGTCTCCGGGTCGGTCTCGTTGCGCTCCACGAGCTCGACCTCGTCGGCGTACGAGTCCACGTACGGCAGCACCTCGTCGGCGAGGTCCGCCAGGAAGGCCCAGCGCAGGTTCCGGTCGCGCGGCTGGGGCACCACCAGCAGCCGCGGCTGCCCGGGGTCCGTGCCGACCAGCGCGCCGAGCGGGGCCCCGGTCTCACCGGCGGTCGTCAGCGGTACGAGGACCAGCGGGCGCTCGCCGAGGTGCCGGTGCCGAACGGTCGCCAGCGGCTGGGCCCGGCCGGTGCGGACGGCCTCCAGCCGGGCGAGGGTGCCGAGGAGGGTCATCCGGACGCCTCCAGCGCCTCGGCACGCAGCCGGGCCGCCCGCCGCAGCGCCTCGGCGGTGGGATCGTCGGCGGGGCCGTGCCCGGCGGCCGCCGCGAGGGCCGCCCCGACGGTGGTCAGTGCGCCCAGTTCGCCCCGTACGGAACGGCCCAGAGCGGTCACCTCGTCGGCGGCGCGGGCCTGCTCCCGGCAGTGGAAGGCCAGCTCGCAGGCGGCCAGGCACTCGGGGGCGTAGGCGGCGTCCACCGCGGAGACGGCTTCGGCCAGCTCCTCGGCGGTGCGCGCCGGGTCGAAGCTGAGCCCGTCGGGCAGCGCCGCGGCCAGCTCCTCGACCCGGGTCAGCCGGTCCAGCTGGCGCCGGGTCACTGAGCGCTCGCGGCGGATGTCGACGGGCGCGGCGGTGGGCAGGTTGGAGAAGTCCTTGGGGCAGACCAGCAGCACCGTGTGGCCGACCTCGGCGCCGGCCAGTTTCGCGGCGGTCTTCTCCAGCGCCAGGACGTAGACGGCGGCCTGGCGGGCGGCGGCGCCGACCTTCGCGGCGTCGGCGGAGCCGTCGATCATCGGGAAGGACTTGATCTCCACGACGGTCCAGCGGCCGTCGGGATGTACGACGACGGCGTCCGGCTCCAGGTAGGCGGGGGAGCCGGCCACCTCCAGCGCCAGCATCGGGTGGTCCAGCAGGGTCCAGGCCCCGGTGTCCCGCCCGGCGGCGGTGGCCTCGCGCAGGGCGAGCGCGGTCCGCGCGGCACGGCCCTCGGGGCCGGCGGCGGTCAGGTCGGGGACGCGGGCGCCCGGTCCGGGGGGCTCGGATCCGGCGCCGAGGTGCTCGTACACCAGCCGCAGGAGCTCGGATCCGCCGTCGCCCTTGATCTTGGCCTCGAAGGAGTTCCCGCGGACGATGGCGAACTGCGACTGCCCGAAGGGAGCGGGGGAGCCGAGCGCCGAGGCGAGGACGGTCTTGTCCACACCGGCGCCGTCGAGCAGGGCGCGTCTGCCGCAGCCGGGGTTGGCGGCGAGCGCCGCCAGCGCCCGGGCGTCGAGCGGGCGGGGCGGCACGGCCGGGCCGCGCAGGCCGGCGAGCCGCTGCCGCAGTGTCGTCTGCGGAGCGCTGCTGGGCGGGTAGGAGCTCACGGGCGGAAGTGTCCCATCCGCCACTGACAATCGTGGACTTATGGCGGAATGGGCGGCTGGGCAGCCCGCAGTTCATGTGTTGGATGATGTACGGACGACGGAATCAGCGTAAAAGCGCGCGAAATCATCCGAACCGCATCGGGAGAACTCACATGGCCCCCCGCATCCTGCTGGCCCGCCACGGCCAGACGGCGTGGTCCCAGCTCGGCAAGCACACCGGACGCACGGACGTGCCGCTGCTGGAGGAGGGCAAGCGGGGCGCCGAGCTGCTCGGCGAGCGGCTGGCCCGCGACCCGTGGAAGGGCCTGCCCGGGGTGGAGGTCCGCACCAGCCCGCTGGTCCGCGCGAGCGAGAGCTGCGACCTGGCGGGCTTCGGGGTCCGGGCGGAGCCGTGGGACGCGCTGATGGAATGGGACTACGGGGACTACGAGGGCATGACCCCGGCCGAGATCCAGGCGGTCCGCCCGGGCTGGCTGATCTGGCGGGACGGGGTCCCGGGCGGCGAGTCCGTCGCCGATGTGGCGGCGCGCGCGGACGAGGTGGTCGCCTGGGCGCGCTCGGCGGAGCGCGACGTCCTCGTCTTCGCGCACGGGCACATCCTGCGCACGCTGGCCGCCCGCTGGCTCGGCTTCGACGCCTCCTTCGGCGCCCGGATCCGGCTGGAGCCGACCTCCCTGTCGGTGCTGGGCTGGGCCTACGGGGCCCCCGCGCTGGAGCGCTGGAACGACACCGGGCACCTGGACGCGTAGCGGGCCGGCCGCGCGGCGGGGCGGGCCCGCCGCGCGGCGCCTGACGGGCGCCTGCCCCGGCAGCGGGGCGGCGCACGGCCGCCGGCGCCGCCGTCAGACGGCCGCGTGCCGGATGAGGAAGGCGCCCACGCGAGGTGAGCGCTGGTGCGGGACCAGGGTGCGGGCCGTCTGCGAGAGCATCGAGCGGACCCGGGTGGACTGCACCTCGGCCAGCAGGTCCAGTACCCGGCCGCCCGCCCAGGCTGCCTCGTCGGGGGCGCCCGCGTGGGCCAGGTCACCGGCCAGTTCGGCGGTGTAGAGGGCCACGTTCCGGGCGAAGTGCGGGTCCTGGAGGTCGGCGGCCCGGCGGGCGTGCCGGGCCGCGCGGGCGTGCTCGCCGAGCGTCGCCCAGCACCTGGCCTCCAGCGATTCCAGTTCGGCCTCGCCGAAGAAGGACATCCACTCGGGGTCCGCGCCCGCCTCGCCCCGGGAGAACTCCGTGTGGGCCCGGGTCAGCGCCTCCTCGCAGGACCGGCGGTCGGCCAGGCCCGCCCAGCCGCCCGCCTCCCGCAGCGCGAGCAGCGACAGCAGCCGCGGGGAACCCAGGGAGCGGGCGGCGCGGCGGCCCGCCTGGGCCGCCCGTACCGCCTCGCGGGAGCGGCCGCAGTCCCGGGCCAGGAAGGACATGTTGCTGAACGCGTGCGCCTCCAGGCCCGGGTCCCCCGAGACCCGGGCCGTCGCGAGGGCCTCCGCGTAGTGCGAGCGGGCGTCGTCGAAGCGGCCGGAGTCGTGGGCCAGCCAGCCGACGGAGACGGCCAGTTCGCCGGCGCCCGAGTGCAGCCGGTCCTCGGTGGACTGCCGCGTCGCCCCCGCGTCGAGCAGCGCGTAGGCGGCGCGCAGCGGCTCGGCGGCCCTGCGGTACAGGGCGTCCGCCCCGTGCCGGTCGTCGAGCAGCCGGATCTGGCGTACGGCGTCCTCGACGGCCGCGGCCGCGGACTCGCCGGCGCGGGAGGGCAGTCGGCGGGTGTCGCCGAGCAGGGTCAGGCCGATCGTCGCGGCCGCCACGGTCGCGGAGCCGCCCGCCATGAACGCGCGACGCAGCACGTCGCTCTCCTTGGAACTGGTGAGGTGGGAAGTGGTACGGGTGCCCTGCTGCGCCGAGCGGCCGCGTACGGCCTCGCGCGGTGAGAAGCCCAGGTCGGCCAGGGCCCGGCCGGGGAACATGTGCAGGAAGACCCGCTCGTACGCGTAGTTGGGGCAGCGGATCTCGCCGGACTCGACGCGGCCGATGTAGCGGGCGTCGCAGGAAACCGTTTCTCCGATCTCCTTGGCGGCCCGGCGCACCAGCGCCGCGAACTCGGCCGGGGAGTGCTGCCCGCGCAGCCGCCGGAACGTGGAGTTGGGTGAGTGGGGGGACGCCGCCATGGACGTGGCCTCTCTGGCAAGGAACGCAGCGCCGGTGCGTGACGTGCGAGGGTGTGGACCGGCGCGCATGAACGTACCGCCAGCGAGAGGCCGTTCACACGATTATTGGCTACAAAACGGATATCTCACCCGCGATCCGCCATGAACTGCCATCCTTTGCAGCGTCTTGCCGCCGCACCCGTTGACGTTCCCGTGCGTTGAACCCATGCGGAGTGGGAGGCGACTTACCGCTCCCGGCTCGTACGCGGATCGAGGAGGGGTTCCCTTGGTGGAGGCCGGCATGGAGAGCACTGGAACGGACATCGCGCCCGAGCCCGGTGCGACCGCGACCGCCGCTCCGGACCTGGTGACCGTGCCCGCCCGGCAGGGACTGGAGGCGGTCGACATCATCCGCCGGGCCGCCAGCCAGGTGGCCGACGGGGTCGGACCCGTCCTGCACGACGGATCCGGCGACACCCTCGGCTTCCTCGTGCCGCCCGGCACCGCCGACGCCTGGGACCTGCCGGGCAGCGCCTGTACGCAGACCAACGGGCGCGGGATGCGCTTCGGCGACCAGGCCTCGCCCATCGCGGGGGACACGGGCTGGCTGCTCCCGCCGGAGGCCGTCGGGCCGGTCACCGACCCCGAGGTGCTGCGCGCGGCGCTGGGTGAGGCGGCCCGGCTGATCGAGGCCGCGGACAATTGCCGCTGACGGGCTCCGCTGACGGGCTTTCGCTGACGACGTCCGCTGACGACCTCCGCTCACTGCTGCCGCCGGTGACCGCACGCCGGCGGCAGCCGCTGACCGGCGACAATGGGTGGGTGGCGAGCAAGGACAGAGGCAAGGGCAGAGGCAGGGCCGAGCAGCGCGGGCGCGGCGGCGCGGAGGCGGTCGTCGGGCAGGTGGCCTGCGGGCGCGCGGAGCTGGAGCCCGACCGGGAGCGTACGGACGCCTGGACCCTGCTGATCGACGGCGCCCCGCAGTCGCACGTGGACCTGGCCGACCCCGGGTACCTGGACTTCGCGTACCAGCGGCGGATCGGCCACCTGATCGACCTCGTCGCGCCCGCCCGCCAGCCCCTGAACGTGGTGCACCTGGGCGGCGGCGCCTTCACCCTCGCCCGCTACACCGCCGCCTCCCGCCCCCGCTCCACCCAGCAGATCGTGGAGATAGACGCCGAGCTGGTGGCCTTCGTACGGGAACACCTGCCGCTGGATCCGCAGGCGCGGGTCCGGGTCCGCGCGGTCGACGCCCGGGCGGGCCTGGCCAAGGTGCCGGACGGCTGGGCGGACCTGGTGATCGCGGACGTGTTCAGTGGTGCGCGCACCCCGGCGCACCTGACGAGCACCGAGTTCCTGGACGACGTACGCCGTGCCCTCGCGCCCACTGGGTGGTACGTGGCCAACCTCGCGGACGGTCCGCCGCTGGCGCATCTGCGGGGGCAGGTCGCGACGGCCGCGTCCCGGTTCGCGGAGCTGGCGCTGGCGGCCGATCCGGTGGTGTGGCGCGGCAAGCGCTTCGGCAACGCGGTACTGGTGGCGGCCGACCGTGAGCTGCCCGTCGCGGAGTTCACCCGCCGGGTCGCGAGCGACCCGCACCCGGGCCGCGTCGAGCACGGCCGGGCCCTGGCGGACTTCACGGGCGGCGCCGCGCCGGTCGCCGACGCCTCGGCGGTGGCCTCGCCGCAGCCGCCGCCCTCGGTCTTCCGCTGAGGGCGAGAGGACTGGAACCGGCCCCTGCGGCAGCTCTTCCGGCAGCCTTCGGACAATTGATCAAGTCAGATCCGAAGAGGGCTCCCGAAGGGCGGCACTCCATGCGTAGTGTGTTGATTCCTAGGAGGCTCGCCCCTCCTACGACGCGCTCAGGAGACGGCCGACGATGTCTGATTCCCCTGCACCTCACGGTTCCCCCGCCCCCAGCACCGCCACGTCGGATTACACCGAGCGGCTCGCCCGCCTGGAGCACTCCGGTCTCAAGCGGCTGCTGCCGACCCAGGCGCCGTACCGGTGGAACCTGCAGAGGCTACGGCTGGGCCGGGTCCTCGACATCGGCTGCGGCCTGGGCCGCAACCTGCTCAACTGCGGTCCGGACAGCGTCGGGGTCGACCACAACCCGCACTCCGTGCAGACCTGCCGCGAGCGCGGACTGACCGCCTACACCCCCGACCAGCTGGCCGCCGCCCCGGACTGCGGGCCCGGCTCCTTCGACAGCCTGCTGGCCGCGCACGTGCTGGAGCACGTCGATGAGGAGACCGCCTCCGAGCTGCTGGCCCAGTACCTTCCGCTGGTGAAGCCCGGCGGCTCGGTCGTGCTGATAACCCCGCAGGAGGTCGGCTTCCGCTCCGACGCCACCCACATCCGCTGGGTCGGCTTCGAGGAGCTGCGCGGCCACGCGGCCCGGGCCGGGGTCGCGGTGCGGCGCACCTACTCGTTCCCCTTCCCCCGCCCGATGGGCAAGGTCTTCCCGTACAACGAGTTCGTGCTGGTGGGCACGGTCCCGGCGGCCGACAGGACCTAGGGGTCGACGATCTCCACCACGGGCGGGTGGTCGTGCCAGGTGCAGAAGACCGACACCTCACGGCCGTCCCGGGTGAAGGTGACCCGGATCCAGAAGTCCTGCTTCCACACCTGCATGCGCCAGCCGGCCGCCGGGGTCGCCGAGACCAGGTCGGCCGAGGAGGCGCCCAGGTCGAAGACCGCCCGGCCGCCGGAGACGGGATAGGCCTTCACGTTCCCCGAGGCGCCCGCGTCCGGCTGCCGGTACGGGCTCGGGCCGGGCGGCGGCTTCGGCGAGGACCGGTCGGGGGAGGGCGACGGGGACGGCGAGGGGCTCTGCGACTGCGACTCCGACGGGCTCGGCGCGGGCGCCGGGGAGGAAGGCGACGGCCCGGCCCGGTGGGTCGAGGAGGACAGCGGCTGCGCGGCCAGCGGCACCGCGAGCGGGGGATCGTAGGCCGTGCCGGACATGACGGTGTGCACGCCCCACCACGACAGCGTCACCGCTGCCCCGGTCGCCAGCGTCCAAGCCATGGCGTGTACAAGTCCTCTTCGCATCAGGCGACATACTGCACCACCCGCCACAAGAGTGTCCCGACACCCCGGTGGGTCCTCCGTATGGGCTACCGTGCGGGCCATGGCAAGTGTGCTCGTGGTCGAGGACGACCAGTTCGTACGTTCCGCCCTCATCCGGCACCTGACCGATGCCTCGCACACCGTGCGGAGCGTCGGCACCGCCCTGGAGGCTCTGCGCGAGGTCGCCCACCACCGTTTCGACGTGGTCATCCTCGACCTCGGACTGCCCGACCTCGACGGGTCGGAGGCGCTCAAGATGCTGCGCGGCATCACCGACGTACCCGTGATCATCGCGACGGCGCGCGACGACGAGGCGGAGATCGTGAGGCTGCTGAACGACGGCGCCGACGACTACCTGACCAAACCTTTCTCCGTGGAGCACCTCTCGGCCCGGATGGCCGCCGTCCTGCGCCGCTCGCGCGCCGCCGCCGGCGCGGAGCCCCCCTCGCGGGTCCTGCGCGTCGGCGGGCTGGCCATCGACCCGCTGCGCCGCCAGGCCGAGCTCGACGGGGCGGTACTCGACCTCACCCGGCGGGAGTTCGACCTGCTGGCCTTCCTCGCCGGGCGGCCCGGTGTGGTCGTGGCCCGGCGCGAGCTGCTCGCCGAGGTCTGGCAGCAGTCGTACGGGGACGACCAGACCATCGACGTCCACCTGTCCTGGCTGCGCCGCAAACTCGGCGAGACGGCCGCCCGCCCGCGCTACCTGCACACCTTGCGGGGTGTCGGGGTCAAGCTGGAGCCGCCCCGGTGATGCCGCGATGAGATGGGCCCTGGTCAAGGTGTGCCTCGCGGTCACGGCCATGGTGGTCGTGGCCTTCGCCGTGCCGCTCGGGCTCGTCGTCCAGGAGATGGCCAGCGACCGGGCGTTCTCCAACGCCGAGCGGCAGGCCGCGACCATCGGGCCGACGCTGTCCATCACCACCGACGCGGTGCAGCTGCGCAAGGCGGTGGAGTCCACGCAGATGGGCGCGGCCCGGCGGATGGCCGTCCACGTGCCCGCGATCGGCGACAGCGGGCCCGTGGACATCGGCACGGGCCGGGCGGGCGAGCGCGCCGTCGCGGAGACCCGGCGGATCGGGCGCGCCACCACGACCAAGGTGTCGGGCGGGGGCTCGGCGCTGCTCCAGCCGACCGCCCTGGGCTCCGGGGACATCGCGGTGGTGGAGGTCTTCGTACCGGAGAGCGAGGTCAGCAACGGCGTCGCGACCGCCTGGCTGGTGCTCGCGGGCGTCGCCCTGGCGCTGATCGTGGGCTCGGTGGCCGTCGCCGACCGCCTCGGGGCCCGGCTGGTACGGCCGGCCGAGCGGCTCGCCGACGCCGCGCACCAGCTGGGCGAGGGCCGGCTCGGGGCCCGCGTTCCGGAGGGCGGCCCGAAGGAACTCCGGTCGGCGGCCGTCGCGTTCAACGCGATGGCGGACCAGGTGGTGGAACTCCTCGCCAACGAGCGGGAACTGGCCGCCGACCTGTCGCACCGGCTGCGGACACCGCTGACGGTGCTGCGGCTCAACGCGGCCTCGCTCGGGGACGGTCCGGCCGCCGAGCAGACCCGCGCAGCGGTGGAGCAGCTGGAGCGCGAGGTCGACACCATCATCCGTACGGCCCGGGAGCAGCGCGCCCCCGCCACCACGGGCGCCGGCGCCGGCGCCGGATGCGACGCCTCCGAGGTGATCCGTGACCGGATGGCCTTCTGGTCGGCGCTCGCGGAGGACGAGGGCCGCGAGGTACGGCTCGCGGGGGTGGACCGTACGGTACGGATCCCGGTGGCGCGGCCCGAACTCGCCGCCGCCCTCGACGCCATGCTCGGCAACGTCTTCCGGCACACGCCCGAGGGCACCCCGTTCGCCGTGGACGTCCACGACGCCTCGGACGCGGTCATCGTGCTCGTCTCGGACGCGGGCCCCGGCATCGCCGACCCGGACGCCGCCCTGCGCCGCGGCAACGACGGCGGACGGGACGGCTCGACCGGCCTCGGCCTGGACATCGTGCGCAGGGTCGCGGAGTCGACCGGCGGCGACGTCCGGCTGGGACGCTCGGTCCTCGGGGGCACCGAGGTGCGGGTCTGGATCGCCCTGGACGGCCGGACCCTCGGCACGGGCGGCGTGCGCACCCGGCACGGCCGGCGCAAGCGGCGCAGCAACTGAAGTAACGCAGGAGGGCCGGGGGCGCGCCTCGTGGGCGGTATGTCCGTCCATCGATACGGTCCGCGGCATGGACACCCTCATCTTCGGCGGCCTCCTCGCCACGTTGATCGCCATGTACCGGGAGACGTCCCGGACGGTCATGCTGGGCGCGTGGCTGACCATGCTGCTCGCCGTGATCCTGCTGATGGCGCACCACATCACCAGCAGCCTCGCCCTGACCCTGAGCTACTGACGGTGGCCGTGATGCACACCCTCCTCCCGGAGGAGACGCCGACGGGCAGCCTGCTCGGCCGGGCCCAGTACTGGTTCGCCTGCTTCTTCGCCATCGGCTGGACGGGTGTGGTCTGCGGGGGCCTCTTCTACCAGTTCGGGCTGTGGGAGCACCCCTGCCCGCTCTGCATCGTGCAGCGGATGTTCATGCTGCTGGCGGCGATGGGCGCGGCGTACATCGTCCGGACGGCACTGGCGTACGGTGCGGTGACCGGCAGCGACTACATGATGGGCTGGGGCCTGTCCCTGGTCGCGCTGATCGCCGGCTCCTTCGCGTCCTGGCGGCAGACCACGCTGCACATCCTGCCGAAGGACAAGGGGTACGGGAGCGAGGTGCTCGGCCTGCACCTGTACGTGTGGGCGTGGATCCTCTTCCAGGCCTCGGTGGTCGCCATCGGCTTCGCCCTGGCCTTCGCCCACTCGACGACGGACCGCTCCGTCCCGGCGACCAGGCCGGGGCCGCTGCGGACGGCCGGAATGTTCGCACTGGGTTTCCTGGGCGTGGTCATCGCCGTCAACCTGGTGGCCGTGTTCTTCGAGGAGGGCCTCCACTGGTTCCTGCCGGATGACCCGAACCGCTACCGGTTCTTCTACGACGTGGGGATCCTGGACCGGGCGGCGCCCACCGGCGCCGGCCACCGCTGACCGGAAGGAATCAGGCATGCGCTACGCAGTCCTCGGCACCGGGATCGTCGGCCGGACGGTGGCCGCACGGCTCGCCGACCTCGGCCACGACGTGGTCATCGGGACCCGGGACCCCGCGGCCACCGCGGCCCGCGAGGAGTACGCCGGCTGGCAGGCGGAGCAGCCGCGGGTGCGGCTGGCCGCCTTCGCGGAGGCCGCGAGGGACGGCGACACCCTGGTCAACGCCACCGGCGGGCAGGTCAGCATCGCCGCCCTGACGGAGGCGGACGCCGCGCACCTCGACGGCAAGGTCCTGATCGACATCGCGAACCCCCTCGACTTCTCGCAGGGCTTCCCGCCGAGCCTGGACCCGGTGAACACCGACAGCCTCGGCGAACTGATCCAGCGCACCTTCCCGGGGCTGCGGGTGGTCAAGGCGCTGAACACGATGAACTGCCGGATCATGGTCGACCCGGCCCGGGTCGAGGGCGAGCACCACGTCTTCGTCTCCGGCGACGACGCGGACGCGAAGAAGGCCGTACGCGAACTGCTCCACTCCTTCGGATGGCCGGAGGGGAGCATCCTCGACCTCGGCGGCATCGAGACGGCGCGCGGCACCGAGATGCTCCTGCCGGTCTGGCTCCGCCTGATGGGAACCCTCGGCCACACCGACTTCAACTTCCACGTCCAGGGCGCCTGACGGGACTGCGACGGGAGCACGGACGGGGGCGCAAATGTTGCCGCGCCCCCGGCCCGCGCCGAGGGTGGGCCTGACGGAAGGAGCCACGCATGAGAGTCATGCTCCGCGCCCACATGGACACGGCCGCCACCAACGAGGGCATCACCACCGGCGCCCTGCCCCAGGCAATCAAGACGCTGATGGACAAGGTGAAGCCGGAGGCGGCCTACTTCGGGCTGCACGAGGGCGTGCGCTCCTGCTGGATCGTCTTCGACCTCCAGGACAGCACGGTGATGCCGGCGCTGACCTGGGATCTGTTCCACGAGTTCAACGCCGAGATCGAGGTCGGTCCCGTCATGAACGCACAGGAACTGGCGAAGGCTCTGGCCGAGGTGCAGTCCTAGTCCTGGTCCTCCGCGTAAGTCCCGGACCAGGCCCTCGTCCGGCTCCCGGTGCCTCACCGCCCGGACGGGTACGTCACCGGGCGCCGAGGACGCCGTCGCGGGCCAGCCGGGCGTACCAGTGGGCGCTGGAGCGCGGGGTGCGGGCCTGGGTCTCGTAGTCCACGTGGACGATGCCGAAGCGCTTGCTGTAGCCGTAGGCCCATTCGAAGTTGTCCAGCAGCGACCACAGGAAGTAGCCCTGCACCGGGGCGCCGTCCGACAGGGCGCGGTGGACGGCGGCCAGGTGGGCCTCCAGGTAGCCGATGCGCTCGGGGTCGTGCAGGTCCGGGGCGTACGCGGCCCCGTTCTCGGTGACCAGCAGCGGCAGGCCGGGGGCCTCCTCGGTGAAGCGCATCAGCAGGTCGTACAGGCCCGTCGGGTCGATCGACCAGCCCATGTCGGTCCGCTCGCCCGGCGGCTGGTGGAAGGCGACCGCGTCGGCGCCGGGCCACGGCGAGTGCTCCGCGGCCCCGTGGCCGTCGGCGCGCGGGCCGCTCCCGCCGGGGGCCGCCGAAACCACCGCCGGGGTGTAGTAGTTCACGCCGAGGAAGTCCAGCGGCTGGTGGATCAGCGCCTCGTCGCCGGCGCGGACGAAGGACCAGTCCGTCAGCGCGGCGGTGTCCGAGAGCAGGTCCTGCGGGTACGCCCCGTTCAGCAGTGGGCCGGTGAAGATCCGGTTGGCCAGGGCGTCGATCCGGCGCCGGGCGTCCAGGTCGGCCGCCGAGCCGGTCAGCGGCCGTACCGCGCTCGTGTTGAGCGCGATCCCGACCCGCGCCGAGGCGGGCAGGGCGGCGACGGCCAGGCCGTGCGCCAGGTTGAGGTGGTGGGCGGCGCGCAGCGAGTCGGCGGGGGAGGTGCGGCCGGGGGCGTGCACACCAGAGGCGTAGCCGAGGAACGCGCTGCACCAGGGCTCGTTGAGGGTGGTCCACAGCTCCACCCGGTCGCCCAGCGTCTTCGCGACCTGCTCGGCGTACCCGGCGAAGGCGTACGCCGTCTCCCGTTCGGGCCAGCCCCCGCCCGCGCTCTCCAGCTCCTGCGGCAGGTCCCAGTGGTACAGGGTCACGCACGGCTTGATCCCGTACGAGAGCAGCTCGTCGACGAGCGCGTCGTAGAAGCCGATCCCGCCGGAGAGCACCCGCGGCCAGGACACCGAGAACCGGTACGCCCCGAGCCCCAGGCCGGCCATCAGCCGGACGTCCTGGCGCCACAGCCGGAGGTGGTCCACGGCGACTTCGCCCGTGTGACCGCCGTACACCTTGCCGGGCGTACGGCAGAAGGTGTCCCAGATGGACGGCCCCCGCAGTCCGGCACCACCCTCGATCTGGAAGGCCGCCGTGGCCGTACCCCACAGGAACCCGTCGGGGAACTGCATATCCGTCATCTCAATCTCCTCGTGGGAAACCCGGCTTCAGCCGGGGAAAAGGGGAAAGCGTTCCTTTGCGCGGGCGATGCGTGATGGACGGTGTCACCGGGCGATCCGATGGCCTGAGCTTGCGTTCGGATCGTGACCGCTCTTAGGCAGATGCGCTTTCGCGGACGTTCGGTGTGTGCGGAAGGTCTTCAACCTTGGCCTTGCTGCCCGCGCCGAGGCCTGGGCGGGATGTCAACGCAGCGGTGAATCTCTTGGCCGCCGGGCTGGCGGCCACTGCCTGCGGAGCGGCTGTAAGACCTCAACGGGAGTCCTCCCTCCCTGTCGGGGCGGCGCGCGGTGAAGCAGGAAGCCCCACCCGCGAGGGCGGGAACCTCCTCCCGATAGGGAAGAGAGGAAGTCAACCTTTGACCGCTCCCTGCATGATGCCGCCGACGATCTGGCGGCCGAAGACGAGGAACACCAGCAGCAGCGGGAGCGTGCCCAGCAGCGCACCCGCCATGATCACCGACTGGTCGGGGACGTAGCCCCGGCCCAGCCCGGTCAGGGCCACCTGCACCGTCGGGCTGCCGTTCTGGGTCAGCGCGACGATCGGCCAGAAGAAGTCGTTCCAGGCCATGACGAAGGTCAGCATCGCCAGCACCGCCATCGCCGGGCGGGCCGCCGGGAACACCACGTGCCACACGATCCGCAGCGAGCTCGCGCCGTCCGTGCGCGCCGCCTCCACCAGCTCCGACGGCAGCGCCTGGGCCAGGTACTGCCGCATGAAGAAGACCCCGAAGGCGGAGACCAGGGTCGGCAGGATCACGGCCTGGAGCCGGTCCGTCCACGACAGCTGGGCGATGAGCATGTACAGCGGGACCACGCTCAGCTGCGGCGGGATCAGCATCGTCCCCACCACCAGGGACATCAGCAGCCGGCGGCCCCGGAAGCGGAGTTTGGCGAAGGCGAAGCCCGCCAGGGTGGAGAAGACGACCGTCCCCGCCGCCACCGTGCTCGCCACGATCACCGTGTTCAGCAGGGCCGCGCCCATGTTCGCGTCGGTCCACGCGACCCGGAGGTTCTGGCCCAGGTTCCCCCCGAACCAGAACGGCGGCGGGGTCTGCGCCAGCCTCGTGTTGCTGCGGGAGGCCGCGATCGCCGTCCACACCAGGGGGAAGAGCGAGCCGACGGTGAACAGGACGAGGACCGCGTACGTGAGCCTGCCCGCGCGCAAGGACCTCATCGGGAAGCCTCCCGTCCGCGCAGCAGCCGCGCCGCGCCCGCGATGACCAGCAGGATCAGGAACATCGCCCACGCGATCGCCGAGGCACGCCCCAGGTGCAGGTTCACCCAGCCCTGCTCGTACAGGTACAGCCCGAGCGTCTGGAACTGGTGATCCGAGCCGCCCGTGGCGGCCGCCCCGCCGTTGAACAGCAGCGGTTCGCCGAACAGCTGGGTCGCCCCGATCGTCGACACGACACAGGTGAAGAAGATCGTCGGCCGCAGCGAGGGCACGGTCACGTGGATGAACTGCTGCAGGCGCGAGGCTCCGTCCAGCGCCGCGGACTCGTACAGCTCACCCGGTACGGCCTGCATGGCCGCCAGGTAGATCAGCGCGTTGTATCCGGTCCACCGCCAGATCACGATGGTGGAGACCGCCAGCTGGGAGGCGAAGGTGCCGTTCTGCCAGTCCACCGCCTCGAAACCCACCGCCGACAGTGCCCAGTTGACCATCCCGTAGTCCCGGCCGAAGAGCAGCACGAACACCAGCGTGGCCGCGGCCACCGAGGTCGCGTACGGGGTGAGCACCGCCACCCGGAAGAAGGCCGAGCCGCGCAGCTTGTAGTTGAGCAGGTGTGCCAGTCCGAGGGCGATCGCCAGCTGCGGGACCGTCGACAGCAGTCCGATCGTGACGGTGTTGCGCAGCGCGTTCCAGAAGAACTCGTCGTCCCACAGCCGGGTGAAGTTGCGCAGCCCCACCCACGTCATGGAGTCCGGATCGGTCAGCTCCACCTGGTGCAGCGCCGCCCAGCCCGTGTACAGCAGCGGGAACAGCCCGAACGCGGCGAAGAAGAGGAAGAAGGGCGCCACGAAGGCGTACGGGCTCCAGCGCAGGTCCCAGCGGTAGCGGCGCGAGCGCCACACCTGGCCCCGGCCGCCCCCCTCGTCCCCCCGCGCGGAGCGGGAGGACGAGGGGGACAGGACAGCCGTCTCGTCCGTCACGGGCGCCTCACTGGTCCAGGGCGTTGTCGATCGCCTTCACGGCGGCCTCCCAGCCCTCCTGCGGGCTGCGCCCCTTCTGGTCGACCTGGAGCATCCCGATGTCCGCCAGGTTCTGCGCGATCACCAGGTCCTTCGGGCCGACCACCGTCACCGGCACCCCTTCGGCCGCCTTCGCGAAGATCTCGCCGATCGGGGCGCCGCCGAAGTAGGCGTGCTGCGCGCCCGAAACCTCTCGCAGCTTGTACGCGGCGCTCGCGCTCGGGAAACTGCCCCGCTTCTCGAAGAGCTTCGCCTGCTGCGCCGGAGCCGTCAGCCAGGCTGCCAGCTTCGCCGCCTCCTCGGCGTGCTTGCCCGCCTTCGGCACCACCAGGAACGAGCCGCCCCAGTTGCTCGGCTTCGGCGCCTGCGCCACGTCCCACTTGTCCTTGCCCGCCGGGCCCGCCTTGTCCTGAATGTAGCCGAGCATCCAGGCCGGGCAGGAGACGGTCGCGAAGGAGCCGTTGGCGAAGCCCTGGTCCCAGGCCGGGGTGAACTGCTGGAGCTTGGCGCTCAGCCCCTCGGTGGCGAAGGAGGCCGCCAGGTCGAAGGCCCCGCGCACGGCCGGGTTGGTCTTGTAGACGACCTTGCCCTGCTCGTCGTAGAACCGCTGGGCGCTGCTCCCGGTCACCGCTGCCATCACGCCCGAGGAGGAGTCGACGAAGGCTTTGCCCTCGCCCGCCTTCGCCTTGTACGCCTTGCCCGCCTCCAGGTACTTGTTCCAGTCGCCCGCCCACAGCGCCCCGACCGCCGCCCGGTCGCCGGGCAGGCCCGCCGCCTCGAAGAGGTCCTTGCGGTAACAGATCCCCTGCGGCCCGATGTCGGTGCCGAGGCCGACCGTGGCCCCGCCCTTCGCCGCGCTCGTCGTGCCCTGAGCCCACTTCCACGGCAGGTACGAGGCCTTGTCCACCCCCGGCGCCTTGCCCAGGTCCACCAGCTTGTCGGCCTGCGTGGAGGTGATCTCGGCGATGTTGTTGACCTCGACGGCCTGGATGTCGGCGAGCCCGCTGCCGGTGCCCAGGTGGGTGAGGAGCTGGGGGTAGTAGTTCTCGTTGCGCTCGATCGAGGTCTGCTCGATCCGGATCCCGGGATTCTGCGCCATGTACTCGTCGTAGAGACCGGCCTCCTGGAGGCCGAAGGCCCCGAAGACCCCGACGGTGAGGGTGGTCTGTGCCTTGCCGCCGGCCGGTGCGCCCTTCCCGGGGGCCTCGGCCGGGTCCTGCGCGCATGCGGCGAGCAGGACGGCCGCCGCGCCGAGCAGACCGGCCGTGGTGACAAGATTTCTTCGGGCTCGCATCTGGGTCCTCCCTGAAGGACGGAACGTGCCGGGTGTCGTGTGCCACAGTGTGGGAGCGCTCCCACGGTCGTCAAGAGGTAGATTTCACAACTGGGAGGAAGCCATGAACGGGCACGGGCGAAGCGGGGGACGGCCGACCCTGGAGGAGGTCGCGGCGCGCGCCGGAGTCGGGCGCGGCACGGTCTCCCGGGTGATCAACGGTTCCTCCAAGGTCAGTGAGCACACCAGGGCCGCGGTCGAGGCGGCCGTCGCGGAGCTGGGGTACGTGCCCAACCGCGCCGCGCGCGCCCTCGCGGCCAACCGCACCGACGCCGTCGCGCTGGTGATCCCCGAGCCGGAGGCCCGCTTCTTCGCCGAGCCGTACTTCTCGGACGTGGTCCGCGGGGTCGGCGCCGCCCTCGCCGAGACCGACGTCCAGCTGGTCCTCACCCTGGCCGGCAGCGACCGCGAGCGCCGCCGCCTCGCCCAGTACCTGTCCGGGGACCGCGTGGACGGGGTGCTCCTCGTCTCCGTCCACGCCGGGGACCCGCTGCCCGACCTGCTGGCGGAGCTCGGCATCCCGACGGTGATCAGCGGTCGGCGCTCCGCCGCCGAGACCCTGCCCTCCGTGGACTCCGACAACCTGGCGGGCGCCGCCGAGGCCGTACGCCACCTCCTCGACCGGGGCCGCCGTGCGATCGCCACGATCACCGGACCGCTGGACGTGTACGGGGCCCAGTGCCGACTCGACGGCTACCGCCAGGCCCTGGCGGCCGCCGGGCACCCCGAGGACGAGCTGCTGATCGCCGTCGGTGACTTCACCGAGGACGGCGGCCGCCGCGCCATGCGGGAGCTGCTGGAGCGCCGCCCCGCGCTCGACGCGGTCTTCGCGGCCTCGGACGTGATGGCGGCGGGCGCCCGGTGGGAGCTGCGCGCGGCCGGGCGCCGGATCCCGCAGGACGTGGCGCTGGTCGGCTTCGACGACTCCGTGGTGGCCCGGCACATGGACCCGCCGCTGACCAGCGTCCGGCAGCCGATCGAGGAGATGGGCCGGACCATGGCGCGGGTGCTGCTGGAGCGGATCTCGGGGGAGCCGGGGGGCGGGGCGCCGGCCGTCGTGCTGCCGAACCGGCTGGTGGTCCGGGAATCGTCCTGAGGGCGAGGGCGGGCTGCCGGCGTAAACGCAGAGGGCCCCGGTCCGCTTTCGCGGACCGGGGCCCTCTCGCAGGGTGAGTGACGGGACTTGAACCCGCGGCCACCTGGACCACAACCAGGTGCTCTACCAACTGAGCTACACCCACCATGTCCGGTCGGAGAACCGACCGGCCGAAGAAAAGGGTACAGGGTCCGGGAGGGTGCTCGCTCCCCCCTTCTCGCCGCCCTCGCTCCGGGGTGGCTATCCGGCAGGCAGGACGTACTTGGCGGCGATGGCCCGCGCCGTGTCCGAGTCGGGTCCGGGCTGCGGGACGAAGACCGCCTCCCGGTAGTAGCGCAGCTCGGCGATGGACTCCTTGATGTCCGCCAGCGCCCGGTGGTTGCCGTTCTTCGGGGGGCTGTTGAAGTACGCCCGCGGGTACCAGCGGCGCGCCAGCTCCTTGACCGAGGACACGTCCACGATCCGGTAGTGCATGTAGCTCTCCAGCGCGGCCATGTCGCGCAGCAGGAAGCCGCGGTCGGTGCCGACCGAGTTCCCGCACAGCGGGGCCTTGCGGGGTTCCTTGACGTGTTCCCGGACGTACGCGAGGACCTGGGCCTCGGCGTCGGCGAGGGTGGTCCCGGCGGCCAGCTCGTCGAGCAGTCCGGAGGCCGTGTGCATCTCGCGCACCACGTCGGGCATGGTCTCCAGGGCGGTGTCCGGCGGGCGGATCACGATGTCCACGCCTTCGCCGAGCACGTTGAGCTCCGAGTCGGTGACCAGTGCGGCCACCTCGATAAGTGCGTCGTCCGTCAACGAGAGCCCGGTCATCTCGCAGTCGATCCACACCATGCGATCGTTCATGTGTCCCACCTTATGCGGTCCCCGGGATCCGGGGCGCTGATCGCATCATCGCCGTCCGCACATGCGGAAGGTCCCCCACCGGCGGTGACCGATGGAGGACCTTCTCTTGCCGTACCCGTTGTGAGGGTTACGCGTGTTCCCGCAGGACCCGGCCCGGGGCGTACAGCTCGGTCACCGTCGGGCCCGTGGCGGCCAGGGCCGCCGCCGCCCGCTGGGGCTGCGGAGTGCGCTGGTGCGGGACCGGGCTCTCCGTGAGCTGGGACACCTGGGCCACGTCGGCCTGCGGCCGCCGTGCCCGGTAGGCGGAGCGGTAGGCGGCCGGGGAGGACCCCAGCTGCCGCCGGAAGTGCCCGCGCAGGGCGACCGGCGACCGGAACCCGCAGCGTCCGGCGACCTCGTCGACCGAGTAGTCGGAGGTCTCCAGCAGCCGCTGTGCCTGGAGCACCCGCTGGGTGATCAGCCACTGGAGCGGCGCGCTGCCGGTCAGCGAGCGGAACCGGCGGTCGAAGGTGCGCCTGCTCATGTAGGCACGGGCCGCCAGGGTCTCCACGTCGAACTGCTCGTGGAGGTGTTCCAGCGCCCAGGCGACGACCTCGGCCAGCGGGTCGGCGCCGATCTCCTCCGGCAGCGACCGGTCGAGGTAGCGCTCCTGGCCGCCCGAACGGCGCGGCGGTACGACGAGCCGGCGGGCCAGAGCCCCGGCCGCCTCACTGCCGTGGTCCGTGCGCACGATGTGCAGGCACAGATCGATTCCGGCCGCCGTGCCCGCGGACGTGAGCACGTCGCCGTCGTCGACGAACAGTTCGCGCGGATCGACATGGACGGACGGGTACCGCTTGGCCAGCGTCGGCGCGTACATCCAGTGCGTCGTCGCGGGCCGGCCGTCCAGCAGACCGGCGGCGGCGAGCACGAAGGCTCCCGTGCACAGTCCGACGATCCGGGCTCCCTCCTCGTGCGCCAGACGCAGTGCGTCGAGCGCCTCGGGGGGCGGTGGTGAAGTGATGGAACGCCACGCGGGCACGACGACCGTGCCTGCCCGGGCGATCGCCTCCAACCCGTACGGCGCGGTCAGTTCGAGTCCGCCGGTGGTCCTGAGCGGACCGTCCTCACCGGCGCACACGAGCAATCGGTAGCGTGGAACTCCCGCGTCCTGCCGGTCAATGCCGAACACGGAAAGTGGAATGGAGCTCTCGAAGATCGGTCCGCCGCTGAAGAGCAGCACCGCGACGATCTCCCTGCGGCGACGCCCCGCGAGCTTCCGGCCGGCGTCTGTGACGACGGCGGTGGAATCCTGGCTCATGGCGCTAAGCCCCCCTTGGGTGTCGCGACTCCTTGGTCTGGTCGCACCTGCACGTTTCCCCTCGGCCTTGCACGTGGATCCCCCGCCGTAAATACATGATCGAATCTACTGCGTCCCGTGGTGTCGGCGTGACAAGTTCAGCACGCAGCGCTATGTCGACTTCTCAACTTGGCGAAAAGCATTCGATCAGGAAGCGTTCCGCTCCGCTACCTGCCGGAGGTGCGTTCCGTCCGGCCGTGGCCAGTACCCGTAGGGTCGAGACACCCCCTGGCGCCTGTCGTCGCTGGTGGTAGGGGGGTTGGGGGGACATTCCGGCAAGGGGGGCACCCTGTCGGGAAGTTGGCTGAAAACGTGCGGGTGTGGGTGTGCGAATGAGTCAGTCGTGCGGGGACTTGGGCTCGGAACGCCCGCACGCCCGGTGAGTCCCGGACCCGCCGCGCGAGCGCCGGCCCCGGTGGCCGGACGGAAGGCGGTCCTCCGTCCGGACCCGGGCCGTGGCCCGCAAGCTCCGCTCCGACTGGCGCAGCAGCACCCGGCACGCGGTAGTGACGGCGAGCAGGCCGAGGGTGGCGACGGCCGCCCCGCCGAAGGAGGTTCCGTAGACGACGAGGACCACGGGGACCAGCAGGCAGCTGAAGGCGGCCCAGCGTACGACGTCACCCGCGGGGTCGTCGTGACGGCGCCCGGCGGGGCGCACGGACGGGTGAAGAGCGGGGCGGGCGGAAGCGGGGTACTGCGCGATGGTGTCGGCGTAGTGGATGGAATGCGTCGGCTGGGCTGGCTGGACGGGGTGAACCGGATGGCCGGGCACGGCGTACTCCCTGCGGGCTCTTCCTGGACGGTCGGTCGCATGTCCAACGCCGCCGGGCCGGGCTCGGTCACTGTGCGCGCGGGTGGCAACGGGCCGGAATGTCACTGGCTGTAGGGGACAGCGGACATTGCCAAGGCGCGCTCACTCCGGCATGCTCCCTGGGACGCTCTCCTAGGGCGGCAAGCCCTGTGCTGCCCTGTGCAGGACAGGAGTGTCGCCGTACCCTGGTGGGTATGGGCTTGGGAAGATGCTTCCCGGACAGAGCTCCGTTACCCAGCGTCGCCGAAATTCGCCCCTGTTGCTTCCTTCAAGGACCTCTTCGCCGAGACACCGATGGCCGGTCACGAATTCTCCGATCCCGCGGACCGCAAGCGCAAACGCCTCGCCGACCCCGCGTCGGCCGCCGATCTGCGCGCGGTGGAACAGACACGCCTGCACTGCGATCCGGCCTTCCGGCACGGGGTCGTTGTGGGATTCGACGGATCCACGTCCAGTGAGCGCGCCCTCGCGTACGCGATCGGTATGGCCCGCCGCTCCGGATCCGGTCTGATCATCGTCCATGTCGCGAACCGGCTGCCCACCACCGTGTGGGCCGGCTGCGAGCCTCCGGTGTTCGTGGACGTGCCGGACCACCGCACCGAGGTGCTCGGGCTGGAACTGGCCTGCGCGGACTATCTGTCCGAGGTGCCGTGGATCCTGGTCGAGCGGGGCGGGGACATCTGCCACGAGCTGGAGGAGGTCGGGCGGGAGTACTCGGCAGACGCCATCGTCGTCGGGTCGACGCACGGGATCGTGGGCCGGATCTTCGGCTCGGTGGCCGGCCGGCTGGCCAAGCGCGCACAGCGACCGGTCGTTGTCATTCCGTGACCGCTTGTTAAGTCGATTGTGCGGTTGTGCCCTCGTGTAAAGGGTAGATAAATGCTGCTGGGACGCAGCAAACAACTGCAGATCGAAGGGAGCCCGCCGTGGACAATGGTGTCTCTGCGGGAAGCACGGCCTCGACTTCGACCCTCGGGAACATCGCCCTGGGTCTGACCCTTCTCGCATTCGGTATCGGCCACACCGGCGTCATCGACGGCGTGACCGCTGCCAGTTCCGTATCGCTCGCGATGTACGTCGGCGGCGTCGCCCTCTTCCTCCTCGGGCTCATGGAGTACCGCGGCGGCAACGGGTTCAACGGCACCGCGTTCGCGGGCCTCGGCATCTTCTGGTTCACGTGGGCCAAGGGCGCGGGAGCTTCGGTCTCCGACGAAGCCGCCGGAACGTTTCTTGTCCTCTTCGCACTGCTCGCACTGACCCTCACGGTCACCGCCGCGAGCGGCCTGTTCAGCCAGGGCGTCTACGCCCTGCTGACCCTGTCCCTGCTCCTGCTGGCGATAGGCGCCTTCGCGGACAGCGGCCTGCTCGCCAAGGCCGGCGGCTGGGTCGCCGCCGTGTCCGGCCTGCTGGCCTGGTACGGGGCCACCGCGGCCCTGGCGCACTGGCCGATGGCCCTCGGCCGGGCGCGGCGCGGCGCGGTCGCCGCGGGCTGAGGCATCACGTCGAGGCCTCACATGGAGAACCCCCGTGCGCGGTGCGCACGGGGGTTCGTCACGTGGTGGGGCGGGTCGGCTACTCGACCGTGACCGACTTCGCCAGGTTGCGCGGCTTGTCGATGTCCCGGCCCATGGCCAGCGCCGTGTGGTACGCCAGCAGCTGGAGCGGGATGCCCATCAGGATCGGGTCCAGCTCGTCCTCGTTCTTCGGGACCACGATGGTGTGGTCCGCCTTCTCCTGCTCGCGGTGGGCGACCGCGAGGATCCGGCCGCTGCGGGCCTTGATCTCCTCCAGCGCCGCGCGGTTCTTCTCCAGCAGGTCGTCGTCCGGGACGATCGCGACCGTCGGCAGCGAGGGCTCGATCAGCGCCAGCGGACCGTGCTTGAGCTCGGAGGCCGGGTAGGCCTCGGCGTGGATGTAGGAGATCTCCTTGAGCTTCAGGGAGGCCTCCAGGGCCACCGGGTAGCCGCGCACCCGGCCGATGAACATCATCGACTTGGCCTCGGCGAACTCGGCGGCCAGCTTCTTGATGTCCTCTTCGCCGTCGAGGATCTCCTGGATCTGCGCGGGCAGCTTGCGCAGGCCCTCGATGATCCGCTTGCCGTCGGTGACCGACAGGTCCCGGATCCGGCCCAGGTGCACGGCGAGCAGCGCGAACGCCACGACCGTGTTGGTGAAGCACTTGGTGGAGACGACGCAGACCTCGGGGCCGGCGTGCACGTACACGCCGCCGTCGGCCTCGCGGGCGATCGCGGAGCCGACCACGTTGACGACGCCGAGGACGCGGGCGCCCTTGCGCTTGAGCTCCTGGACGGCCGCGAGCACGTCGTACGTCTCACCGGACTGGGAGACCGCGATGTACAGGGTGTCGGGGTCCACGACCGGGTTGCGGTAGCGGAACTCGGAGGCCGGCTCGGCGTCCGCGGGGATCCGGGCCATGCCCTCGATGAGGCCGGCGCCGATGAGGCCCGCGTGGTACGAGGTGCCGCAGCCCAGGATCTTGACCCGGCGGATGCCGCGCGCCTCGCGCGGGTCCAGGTTCAGGCCGCCCAGGTGGACGGTGTTGAAGCGGTCGTCGATCCGGCCGCGCAGCACGCGGTCGACCGCGTCGGGCTGCTCGGAGATCTCCTTGTGCATGTAGGTGTCGTGACCGCCCATGTCGTACGAGGCGGCCTCCCACTCCACGGTCTCCGGCGTGGCGGTGGTCGTCGTACCGCTGGTGGTGTAGGTGCGGAAGTCGTCGGCCTTGAGGGTGGCCATCTCGCCGTCGTTGAGGGTGACGACCTGGCGGGTGTGGGCGATCAGCGCGGCGACGTCGGAGGCGACGAGCATCTCCTTCTCGCCGATGCCGAGGATGACCGGGGAGCCGTTGCGGGCGACCACGATGCGGTCGGCGAAGTCGGCGTGCATCACGGCGATGCCGTAGGTGCCCTCGATGACCTTGAGCGCCTCGCGGACCTTCTCCTCAAGGGTGTCGGCCTGGGCGCGGGCGATCAGGTGGGTGATCACCTCGGTGTCGGTCTCGGAGGCGAAGACCACGCCCTCGGCCTCCAGCTTGGCGCGCAGCTCGGAGGCGTTGTCGACGATGCCGTTGTGGACGACGGCGACCTTGTTCTCGGGGTCCAGGTGCGGGTGCGAGTTGATGTCGCTCGGGGCGCCGTGGGTGGCCCAGCGGGTGTGGGCGATGCCGGTGGTGCCGGCGAAGCGCTTGGGGACGCGGGACTCCAGCTCCCGGACCCGTCCCTTGGCCTTGACGGCCTTGAGGGCGGGGGCCTTCGGGCTGTTGACGACGATGCCCGCGGAGTCGTATCCGCGGTACTCCAGTCGCTGCAGGCCTTCCAGCAGCAGCGGTGCCACGTCACGCTTGCCGATGTAACCGACGATTCCACACATACGGTTCTGCCCCTCCTGAAGTTCGGTTCCTGTACTCGTCCGCGGCCGCGTGCGGCGGCCGCTCAGCCGTAGACGATGCGGCGCAGCTGCCGGAGCGAGAGCTCCGCGGGCGCCACGGCGCGGTGCGGCAGCTCGGCCGCGATCCGCTCGAAGATCTCCGCGTTGACCGCTCCGCCGGACTGCAGTTCCCGGTGGCGGCGGCGGACGAACTCCTCGGTCGTCTCGTCGAAGTACGCGAGCACGTCGAGCACCACCCGGGCGGCCTCGCCGCGCTGCAGCGCGGTGCTGCGCACCAGGTGGTCGACGAGGTCGTCATGCGACGGGCGGCGATCGAGCACCCGTAGATACTGGCGGGTGGCGGCGCCGAATGCAAAAGATCCTGCCCGAATGCGGGCAGGATCCTTCTGGTACAGACCAGCGGAATGGATGGATCCGGTCAGAAACGCCGCAAAACGGCCTGCTTGGCGGCCGTGAACTCCTCAGCCGTGAGGATCCCCGTCTGATGCATCTCGCCGAGCTCGCGCAGGCGGCGCAGGAGCGTGTCGTGGTCCGCCGCGGTCTCCTCCGGCGGCGCCGTGGCCGCACTGAGGACGGGGACCGCGGCGGGGGCGCCGTCGGCCGCGGCCGCCGCCGGGTGGGGCAGCCGCAGGGCCACCGCCGCCGCGACCAGAGCCATCAGCGGGTCGTTCTTGAAACCGAAGAGCTCCACCGTGAAGGGGTCGTACTTGGGCGCGGCGGGCGACGCGACGCCCACCGGGAGGAAACGCAGCCAGCCGTTGCTCAGCCCCTTCGACGGGGACCACTCCACCGTCCGGAGGTCGGCCAGACCGAAGCCGCGCGTCCCGCCGGACCGCTTGGCCTCCTCGGCCGTCCAGTTCCACTCCAGGGTGACCCGGTCCCCGTCGAAGGCCACGGTCCCGTCACCCGCGGCCACCGTGATCGGCACCGCGGGACCCGGCAGCAGGTACTCCCGGGTGGGACCGCTGTCCACCTGCTCCACCAGCAGCGCGGCCCGCACCTCGTCCACGAAGTACTCCGCCACCCCGGTCCGGTCCTGCTCCACGGTGAGCCGGTACGGGTCGGAGGCCTCCGGCAGCCGCCCGCCGGTCACCTGGAGCAGCGGATCCGCGCCGTCACGCAGGCGTAGTCGGAGCCGACCCGCCTTGCGCCCCGGCTCGAAGCTGATCCCGGCCAGCGCGCGCAGCGGCACGGCCACTTCGCCGAGCGTCTGGCGCAACGGGCCCACCCCCTTGTCGCGGCCCGGCACGATGCGCACCGTGTCCCCGTCGAAGGTCCACGTGCCGTCCTTCTGGATGATTTCCGCCATCCGGTGATTCTCGCACCGGCCAGGACGGCCCACTTGGCCTATACCTGGCCTCATGAGAGTCCTGCGACGCACGCTCGGCACCCTCCTCGTCCTCGGCGCCCTCGGTGTCTCCGTCTCGTGCACCGACGCCCGCGCCGACGACTCCAGAGCCGGCGACGGTCCCCCCGCCGCCCTGGCCCCCTTCGAACGCCTCCTGCCCGCGCCCGTCTCCGCGAGCGCCGAAGGCCCCGGGTACGCCGTCGGGCCGGGCACGGTCATCCGTACCGGCCCGGGAGCGGACGAGGAGGTCCGGCGGGTCGGCGAACTCCTCGCGGAGCAGCTGCGCGGCCCGAGCGGGCTGCCGCTGCCCGTGGTCGGCGGGGCCGGCGGGAACGGGATCCGGCTCCGGATCGACGAGGAGACCGAGGGGGTCGGCGACGAGGGGTACCGGCTGGAGTCCGGCCCGGACGGGATCACCCTCACCGCGCGGACCCCGGCCGGGCTGTTCCACGCGGGGCAGACGCTGCGTCAGCTGCTGCCGGTGGCGGGCCCCGGGACGGTGCCGGGCGGGACCGTCACCGACCGGCCGAGGTTCGCGTACCGCGGGGCGATGGTGGACATCGCGCGGCACTTCTTCACGGTGGAGCAGGTGAAGAGGTACGTCGACCAGGTCGCCCAGTACAAGGTCAACACCCTGCACGTGCACCTGACCGACGACCAGGGGTGGCGCCTCGCGGTCGACTCCTGGCCGCGGCTGGCGGAGTACGGCGGCGGCAGCGAGGTCGGCGGCGGCCCCGGCGGCCACTGGACGAAGGACGAGTACCGGGAGCTGGTGGAGTACGCGGGGCGGCGGTACGTCGACGTGGTCCCGGAGATCGACATGCCGGGGCACGTGAACGCGGCGCTCGCCTCGTACGCGGAGCTGAACTGCGACGGCAAGGCCCCCGCGCGGTACACGGGGATCAAGGTCGGCTTCAGCTCGCTGTGCGTAGGCAAGGAGCGGACGTACCAGTTCATCGACCAGGTGCTCGGCGAGCTGGCGGAGCTGACGCCCGGCCGCTACCTGCACATCGGAGGCGACGAGGCGCACTCGACGCCCGCCGCGGACTACGCGGCCTTCATGGACCGGGCGCAGGCGGTGGTGGGCCGGTACGGGAAGACGGTGGTCGCCTGGCACCAGCTGGCGGCGGCCCGTCCGGCGCCGGGCGCGGTGCTGCAGTACTGGGGCCACGACCGGACCTCGGCGGCGGACCGGACACGGGTGGCGACGGCGGCCGGGGCGGGCCACCGGCTGATCCTTTCCCCGGCCGACCGGCTCTACCTGGACATGAAGTACGACCTGGCCACGAAGCCGGGCCTGGCCTGGGCCGGCTTCGTCCCGGTGCGGCGGTCGTACTCCTGGAACCCGGGCTCCTACCTGCCCGGCGTTCCCGAATCCGCGGTCCTGGGCGTGGAGGCCCCGCTGTGGACGGAGACCGTCGCGACGCGCGCCGACTGGGAGTTCATGGCCTTCCCCCGGCTCCTGAGCCTGGCGGAACTGGGCTGGTCCCCGCAGGCCGCACTCGACTGGACCTCGTACCGGCAGCGGCTCGCAGCGCAGGGCCCGCGGCTGGACTCCCAGGACATCACCTACTACCGGGCGCCGGAGGTGCCCTGGTAGCCGGCGGCGGAGCCGGTCACGGTGGCGCGGAGGTCGTCGACGGGAGACCCGTCGCCGCCCCCCAGCCCGACGGGCACCTGGGTGGGGGTGAGGCCGGTCGCCTTGAACACGTGGTTGTAGTGGGCCTGGTCGTGGAACCCGGCGAGCTGGGCCCCCGCGCCAGCGGCAGCCCGCCGTCGCGTAATCGCAGCGCCCAGCCGAAGCGCAGGATGCGGGCGACGGCCGCCGGGGACCGCCCGACCTGCTCACGGGAGCGGCGCTCCAGATGGCGCGTGCTCCGGTGGGTCAGCGCCGGCGGCTCCGCGACGCGCAGCCGGCCCCGGGCCCGGTGCGCGCGTGCCACGCCCAGGCCACCTCGGGCGCGAGGGCCGGACTCCGGTCGAGGAGCGCCGGCAGCACCCGGTCCAGCACCCGTAACCGCTCGGGCCGGTCCGCCTCCTCCAGCTGCGCCGGCAGGTGGCGCAGCGCGGGCGGCAGCAGGTCGCCCGGTCCAGGTGCGGCAGGTCCCACTCCGACATCGGCACCCCGAAGGGCCGCTACGCGCCCATCGGCGTCAGCCGCAGCACCACGCCCCGTACGCCCCCTGGTGTTGGCCGACCATCGCGGTGGCCACCGGCAGCAGCGCCCTGGACGGGGCGCTGACCGAGTGCCCCGCTTCGACCAGCCCGTCCGTGCGCACCGGGGTGCCGCCGAAGCCGAAGGCGACGGTGGCCGGCGGATCGGGGCACACCATCCGGCGCGTACGCGTACCCGGCGTACGAGCGCACGACCTCCCGCAGCGGGTCCGCGGCCGGCACCGGCAGCCGCACGGGCCGACACCCGTCCCGTCGGGCCCGGCCCCGTGACTGCTGCGATGCCCGGGCGCATGGCACGACGGGCACGGGCGTGGACACGGACGCCTCCGCGCCACATCGTGTCGCGTTCGAACACCGCGGCTGACGCAGGCCACAGGCCTAGCAGCCGTAGTGGTCTGCGAGATTGCCGACGGCCTGCAGCGCCACCGCGTGGGAGGCCGCGACGACGTCCGCCTCGTTCCAGTTCTGCGCCACTCTGGTGTGGGTGAGCCGCCTGGACGGGTGGGGGAGTCAGGGGTCCGGGTCATCCGGAACCGCTGACGACACGTCACTGGCCGGACCGGTCCGGGCTTGAGCTCTCTCCGGCGGAGCGGGCCTTTTTTAGGAGCATCTTGAACGGTGTCTGATCCATGGAGCCACGCGCCAGCGAGAGACCGTACCGGTCGATGAGGCGTTGCATGTAGTGGGGATCATGGGAGTCGAGGGTGATCTTTTCGTCCGGCGGCGATATGGCCACGTCTATACGCGAATAGTCGCCGAAAAACAGCCGCCACGCGCGTATGCGTTGCTGGCCTCGGGTGATGTTGAGAATCTCGCTGCTGTTCGAGATTTTGGATTCATTTCTGTATTTTGCATTCTTAGGTTCTTTAGGGTCCCATTTGCCGTTCCTCTTGAGTGCCTCGACGGAGTCTCGGGATTGCCCGTACTCGGGAGGCAGTGTCATTCTGTCTCTCCTGATCGCGTACACCTCGGTCTGAGTCCTGAGTATTTCGTAATTGAGTTTATCGGGATCCTTGATCTCGACGACCGAGTCCTGGGAGATTTCTTCCCCCGGGTTCAGCTCGCGGCCTGCCGGATTGACGAATTCGCCATCGTAGATCAATTCGTAGCGGGGATCCCTGGTCTGGGTGATGTCGTTCGCGGGCCCACCGTGGACCCAGTAGATACTGCCGAGGACGTAGACCGGAATGCTGCCGTTGTTCCTCACGTACGCATGGACCGTCACGCGCAGTACCGCCCTCGCGCTGTCCAGGCTCGCTTCCCTGAACTCGGCGCCACTCATGACCAGCGGGGCTGTCACGGTGGGTACGTAGAGCTGCGTATATGCCAGGTTGATGCTGGCGAGCAGGGTGGGAACGATCGCGCCGATCGCTATTCGCCGGGGATTGCGGAGCCCCTTCCACACCCGGGATCTGAGGAGTTCGATCCCGGCCAAAATGGATCCTATGAGGAAGGAAATTCCAATCACGGACCAGTGGGTGAAACGCTCGCCGATCTGCAGGAGAAGGAGCGAGGAGCTGCAGATGAATACGATCACGACCCCGGCCAGAACGAGCGCCCCCGAGTAGCCTATTTTTCGCTTGTGCCAGTAATCGAGAGTGGCCAATGCGGCAATCAATTCCACCAGGGCCGCAGCCAGTACGGAATATCCTGCGAGTCGCTCACCGAAGGTCAGGGCTTTTTGGCTGTCCATCCAGCCGATCCTGAGGAGCAGGCCTGCGGTCAACAGGAAGCCGATGAACATGAGGCTGCCTATTATTCGCCGCTGCGCCGTTTTGTCCGGCCAGGCGAGGCTGTCCCCGCCGAGCCAGCGGACAGTGTGCCCGGGTTTCAGCCCGGCGTGTTGCAGAAGTTTTTTGAGTTCCCCGGGAGACCGCACCTTGCCCGCGTACTTGCCGTTGATCGCGACTTTCCGCCAGCCAAGGTCATCAGGCGGCCCTACGGTTACCTCGGGCGTGTTCGCCATAACACCAGCCTGCCGCCTGTTCGCGGGAGGCGCCTCTGGAGCAAGCGCGCACCCCGGCACAGCGGGGCCACACCCATCAGGGTGCGTATGACACGGTCCGGGGTGAAGCTGGTCATGACGTGTTGGTGTCGCTCGTACCCACAGGAGCTCCCATGCGTACACGACTTCTCACCTTCCTTGCCACCGTAGTTCTGGCCGCTCTCGGCGCCCTGGCGCCCGCTGTGCAGGCTGCCGCACCTGGCATCGACGAGCCGGGGTGTACGGCCGGCGGCGGAACGGTGCAGTACGACCCCGGCTCCGGCCGGTGGATCTGCGCGGGCGGCGGTCACGACGGCGAATCCATCAACTGACAACGGTGCCCGGACGGGGGCACCCCCGGGCGGTCATCGCTGTCACCGCTCGGTGAGCTTCGGTGCATCTCGGGCGGCGGGGAAGACGCGTGCGGGGGCCACCTTGGGTGGACGGAGGTCGTGGGCTCGGCGGTTGTGGATGGTCGTTCCCGCATCGGGGCCGGGTGTCGTCTGGGTCGCGCTGTACGAGCGTTCGCCGGCCGCCGTTCCGTCGGCGCAGTAAGTGCCTCCACAGCTGCTGTCCTGCGGGCCACACTTGACGCATGGCGGGTGGCGAGGAGTGCCTCCAGCGGGATCCACGAGGGCGCCTTCCGGCGGACGTGCGCCGAGGTGCGCAGGCGGCATGCGGTGGTGGAGATGGTCTGGGCGTTCCGGTATCCGCGGCCGGATCCGCTCGGCTCAATCGCCTCCGTCAGCCTGCTGGAGCGCGGGACGGTGTGCGAATCGCCGCGGCACGATCCGCGCCGCGAGGCCACGCCGAGCATTCGGACGCACACTCAGAGTGGTCGATCGCCCGAGTGGAAAGTGCCCTGGATGGCGCTGCTCCCGACGGTAAGGCTCGCGGCTCCCGCGCGGCCCTGCGCACCCTCCACTCCGGCTGCGCCGGTGGCCCGTGCGACGGGCCGGGCAACTTCGGTGTGCGGCGCCGCATTTCACGGCGACGGCCCGCCTGAGGCGTGTTACTGCCCGAGCTCGGCGGCGAACAGCGTGCGCACACGACTCCACGAGTCCTCGGCGGCAGCCTTGTCGTAGGGCCTGCGCCCGGGGAAGAAGAAGGCGTGCTGGACCCCCGGGTAGACGACCACCTCATGGCGGACACCGGCCGCCGTCAGTGCCTCCCCGATCCGGCTGCGCTGGTCCTCGTCGATGACGTGGTCGAGCTCGGCGAAGAACAAGAGGATCCGCACATCGCGGTCGGCGACACCGCCGGTCACCTCCAGTAGCGGTTCCGGACGGCTCAGCGCGGTGCCCGCGACGGGCAGCCAGCCGGGGTAGAAGATCGCCGCCGCCGCCAAGTCGAGCCGGCTCGCGGCGAAGTACGCGATGTGGCCGCCCAGACTGAAGCCGAGCACGCCGATCTTCCCGGTGGCAGCCACGTGGTCACGGACGTAGGCGGTGCAGGCGCGCAGGTCTGCCTCAACGCCCTCGCGGGTCAGCTGGCCAAGCAGCTCGAAGCCGCGCTCCCGGTTGGCATCGCTCTCCTCCAGACCGGCGGCGGTCTCCGGGCCGGAGCGGTGATAGAGGTTCGGGGCGATCGCGACGTAGCCGAGTGCCGCAACCTGCCCCACGACGTCGCGAACCTCCTCGGTCACACCCCACAGTTCGGAGCAGACGAGCACAGCCGGACGGCTGCCGCCCCCGGCTGGACGGGCCACGTAGGCGGCCATCGGTATCGAGCCACCCACCTCGATGTCCACGTTCTCCGCAACGATCTCGTACGCCATGGAAGCCCCCCACAAGTGACAGTGCCCAGACTCTGGCAGATCGCCAACAGCCACCGGGAAGCATTTCGTGATCCGGACAACTGGGCGGGCCGACCGCCTGGTTGTGCGCGCAGGCCCGCGTGGCCGAGCGGGTCGGGCCCGGGAAGCGGGTGTGGGCCGAGTTGTCCGTGACGGTGCCGTGACGGCCTGCTGGCCCCGACCGGACGGGGAGCGAGGCGATCCACGGGGCCGGGTCCGGGCCGGCCGATGACGACGACGGGCCCGCCGTACGGGCCCTGCGGCGTGCACGGGAGACACGGCACAACGACTGCCAGCGGGCGCTGACGGCGGACCGAGAAGCATGCGAGGCGTGTCCGCGAAGAGGGCCGGTCAGGGCCTCGCGGACACGCCTCGCGGGTGAGGGAGCGGTTGTGGCGTCGAGGGACCGTATCGACACCGCAACCACCCCCGGTCACCGCCGGGCGAAGGCCGCGACGGGGTTCTTGAGGGTGCCGATCAGCTGGAGGGCCGCCGACGGGTCGGCGAGGTCGACCATCTGCTTGTTGTTGCGCAGCTGGAGGCGGTTCAGGCAGGACAGCTGGAACTCGTCCGCGAACAGGTCGTAGCGGGCGAAGCGGTCCGCGAGGGCCGGCACGGAGTCCTGGTACTCGTGGGCGCAGTCCGCGACCGCACGCCAGAAGGTGTCCTCCTCGCAGATGCCCTCCGTGACGAGGATCGGGCCGAGGAAGCGGAAGAAGCAGTCGAAGACGTCCGTGAAGACCGACAGCAGCTTCATGTCCTCCGGGATGTCCGCCCGGACCCGCTCGACCGCCGGCGGCAGGACCGCGTCCGGGTCCATGACCACGATCTCCTCGGCGATGTCCTTGAAGATCGCCCGCTTCACCACGCCGCCCTCGATGACGAGGATCGTGTTCTCGCCGTGCGGCATGTACGCGAGGTCGTACTGGTAGAAGCAGTGCAGGAGGGGGACCAGGTACGCGCGGAGGTAGGACGCCAGCCACTGCGACGGGGTCAGGCCCGACTCCGCGATCAGGGCGCCGACGAAGGACTTGCCCTCGGCGTCCACGTGGAGGAGCGAGGCCATGGTGGCCAGGCGCTCCTCGCCGCGCAGGGAGTTCACGGGAGACTCGCGCCACAGCGCGGCCAGCATCTTGCGGTACGGCGAGTACCGGTCGGTGGCGCGCTCGTACTGGCGGTGGTGGTAGCCGATCGCCGCCCGCTCGCGGATGATCGAGAAGTCCACGGACCGGAGGACCTCGTCCCCCTCGATCAGCTGGTGCAGCCAGTCGTTGATGGCCGGGGTGGCCTCCATGTACGCGGCCGACAGGCCGCGCATGAAGCCCATGTTGAGGACCGAGATGGCGGTCTTCACGTAGTGCTTCGCGGGGGTGGTCGTGTTGAAGAACGTACGGATCGACTGCTGGGCCAGGTACGCGTCCTCGCCCTCGCCGAGCAGCACCAGGCGGCGGTTGGCTATCTCGGCCGCGAAGGTGACCGTGGTCTTGTTCCACCACTGCCAGGGGTGGACCGGGAACAGGTGGTAGTCCGCCAGGTCCAGGCCCAGGGAGGCCAGCTTCGCGGAGAAGCCGGCGATGGCCGCCTCGCCCAGCTCGGCGCGCATGAAGGAGTCGTGGTCCAGGCCCGCGCCCGCCGTGAAGGTGGAGACGTCCTTGCGGGCCGCCACCCACACCAGGTGGACCGGGCTCGCCGTCTCGGGGGCGTACGAGAGGTACTCGTGCACGCCGAAGCCGAGGCGGCCGTTGTTCGCCACGAAGCAGGGGTGGCCCTCGGTCATGCCCGTCTCGATGTCCTGGAAGGAGGACTTGGCCAGCACCGACGAGGGGACCTGCGGCTTGGTGTACTTGAAGCCCGTGCCGGCCAGGGTGGAGGAGATCTCCTCCAGGTAGACGGGCAGGACCTCTGCGCTCAGGCCCAGGGCCCGCTGGAGCTCGATGTGGAAGTCGAGGGCGTCCAGTTCCAGCGCTTCACCGTCACGGAGGCGGGTGATCGAGGACTCGTCCACCGACCAGTGGTCCAGGGCGTGGAGGGCGGCGCGGAAACGGTACTCGACCGTCCCGTCGTCGCTCAGCACCGAGTAGAGGTCCGCGTCCAGCGGCTTCGGAGTCAGCAGCCGCTCGTGGGAGAACTCCGCGAGGGCCTTGCGGACGAGGGCGCGGTTGGCCCGTGCCCACAGCTCGGGGGAGAGGTGGGAGACGGCGTCGGCGAGGCTCATATCGAGAGTTCCTTCGTGGTGCTGATGCCGGTGGCAGCCTCGAACCGCGCGCGGGTGCAGAAGCTCAGCAGGGCTTCCTTCTCCGGCTTCCGGACCGGGCCGTCCGGCAGGAAGCCGACGGCTTCGTTCAGGGCGTGGACCGCCGTGTTGCGGACGTCCGGTTCGACGACCACGCGGGCGGCCGCCGGGTCGGCGAACACGGCCGCCATGACCGTGGTGATGACCGCACGGGTGAACCCGTGCACGGGGGTGTCGCTCGGCGCGACGAGGAAGTGCATGCCGACGTCGCCGGGCTGGGCGTCGTACAGGCCGACCAGCTCCAGCTCGGCCGGGTCGTACGTCTCCATCAGGAAGGCCGGCCGGCCCTCGTGGAGGCCGATGAAGGCCTGGTGGTGCTCGGCCGCGGCGATCTTCATGTACTCGCGCTCGACGTCCGGCAGCGAGGCGTCCTGCATCATCCAGAACGAGGCCTTGGGGTGCGTGACCCAGCCGTGCAGGAGTTCCGCGTCCGAGAAGGGGTCCAGGGGGCGGAGGGAGAAGGTCCCGAGCGCCGCGTCGGTGCGGGCGTACAGGATCTCGGAGGTGGTGCTCATACGTGCGTGCCTTCCGGGGCTGCGAACTGCTGGAACGCGATGGACTTCTCGACCTTGTAGTGCTCGCGGCCGAGGAGCTCACCGACGATGTACGCGTTGCGGTACGCGGCCATGCCCAGGTCGGGCGAGGTGAGGGAGTGGTTGTGGGTCGTGCCGTTCTGCAGGTAGACCTCGTGCCCGGTGGTGTCGACGCTGTAGTTGCGGGCGGCGTCGAGGCGGCCGCGGCCGTCGAAGTTCAGCCGGCCGCGCACGGGGGCGAGGAACTCCGGGACGGCGTACTTGTAGCCGGTGGCCAGGACCAGGCCCTCGGTCGTGAGGGAGAAGTCCCGCTCCTGCTCCTCCTGGCGCAGGCCCAGCGTGTACGTGCCGGTCGTGGTGTCGTACGCCGTGCTGTTCAGCGAGGTGTTGGTCAGCAGGGTGGTCGGGACGGCGCCCGGCATGCTGATCTTCTTCTGGTAGAGCAGGTCGAAGATGGCGTTGATCAGGTCGCCGTCGATGCCCTTGAAGAGGTTCTTCTGCTGGGTCTCCAGCCGGTAGCGGGTGTCCTCGGGGAGGGCGTGGAAGTAGTCCACGTACTCGGGGGAGGTCATCTCCAGCGTCAGCTTCGTGTACTCCAGCGGGAAGAACCGCGGTGAGCGCGTGACCCAGTTGAGCTGGTAGCCGTACACGTCGATCTCGGCCAGCAGGTCGTAGTAGATCTCGGCTGCGCTCTGGCCGGAGCCGATCAGGGTGATCGACTTCTTCTTCTGCAGCTCCGCCTTGTTCTGAATGTACGCGGAGTTGTGCAGGAAGTCCCCGCCGAGGCGGGCGCAGGCCTCCGGGACGAAGGGCGTGGTGCCGGTACCGAGGACCAGGCGGCGGGCCAGGTGGGTCTCGCCCCGGTCCGTGCGGACCTCGTACAGGCCGGCCCGTTCGTCGTAGGTGACCTCGGTGACGGAGGTGGAGTACAGGACGTTGTCGAGCCGGTCGGCGGCCCAGCGGCAGTAGTCGTTGTACTCGGCCCGCAGCGGGTAGAAGTTCTCCCGGATGTAGAAGGAGTACAGCCGGTCCTGGTCCTTCAGGTAGTTCAGGAAGGAGAAGGGCGACGTCGGGTCGGCGAGGGTGACCAGGTCCGACATGAACGGCGTCTGCAGGTGGGCGCCGTCCAGGAACATCCCGGCGTGCCACTCGAAGTGCGGCTTCGACTCGATGAACAGGCCGTCGAGTTCGTCGATCGGCGCCGTCAGGCAGGCGAGTCCCAGATTGAAGGGGCCGAGGCCGATGCCGATGAAGTCGTGGGGCTTAGCGGTGGACGGCAAGGGATTCTCCCAGGAACTGCTCGGCGTGTGCGGCGAGAAGGTCGAGGACGGCCGCGATGTCGGCCGTCGTGGTCTGCGGGTTGAGGAGGGTGAACTTCAGGTACTGGTCCCCGTCCACCTTGGTGCCGGCGACGACGGCCTCGCCCGAGGCGAACAGGGCCTTGCGGGCGTGCAGGTTGGCCTCGTCGACCAGGTCCCCCCGGACCTCGCCCTCCGGGACGTAGCGGAAGACGAGGGTGGAGATCTGAGGCCTTACGACGACCTCGAAGCGCGGGTCGGCGTCGATGAGGTCCCAGCCGGCGGCGGCCAGGTCGATGACCTCGTCGAAGAGCGAGCCGACGCCGTCGGCGCCCATGACGCGCAGGGTCATCCAGAGCTTGAGCGCGTCGAAGCGGCGCGTGGTCTGGATGGACTTGTCCACCTGGTTGGGGATGCGCTCCTCGGCCATCCGGCGCGGGTTGAGGTAGTCCGCGTGGTAAGTGGCGTGCTTCAGGGTGTCGCGGTCGCGGACCAGTACGGCGCTGGAACTGACGGGCTGGAAGAAGGACTTGTGGTAGTCGACCGTGACCGAGTCGGCGCGCTCGATGCCGTCGAGGAGGTGCCGGCGGGTGGGGGAGACCAGCAGTCCGCAGCCGTACGCGGCGTCCACGTGCATCCACGCGGAGTGCTCGGCGGCCAGGCGGGCGATCTCGGGGAGCGGGTCGATGGACCCGAAGTCGGTGGTGCCGGCGGTGGCGACGACGGCCATCGGGAAGAGGCCTTCGGCGGCGCACTCCTCCAGCTCCAGGGCGAGCACCGCGGTGTCCATGCGACGGCCCCGATCGACCGGGACGGCGATGACGGCCTCGTAGCCGAGTCCGAGCATGGCGGCCGACTTCTTCACGCTGAAGTGGCTGGCCTCGGAGGTGAAGATGCGGAGCTTCGGGAGGAGTTCGGCCTTGGTGAGCTCGCGGCCCTCCTCCAGCGCCTTCTTCATGACGATGCGGCAGGCCTCGTCACGGGCGAGGAGCAGCGCGTGGAAGTTGGACTGGCTGCCACCGGAGGTGAAGACGCCGTCGGCGCCGGGGCCGAGGCCGATGCGCCCGGCGGTCCAGTCGATGAGGCGGCGCTCGATGAGCGTGCCGCCGATGGACTGGTCCCAGGTGTCGAGGGAGGAGTTGACGGCCGAGAGGACCGCCTCGCCGAGCACCGCGGGGATGACGACCGGGCAGTTGAGGTGGCCCAGGTAGCGCGGGTGGTGGAAGTACACCGCGTCGCGCAGGTAGACGTCCTCCAGCTCGTCGAGGACGGCGGCCGGGTCTTCGAGCGGCTTGTCGAGGTCGATCCCGTTGATGACCGGGGCGAGTTCGTCGACGGAGATGCCGGTGTGGGGGCGCTGCGTGCTCGCGAGTTTGGCCGCGACGCGTTCGACTCCCTCGGTGACGGAACGCCGGTAGAGGTCCGCGGTCTTCTCGTTCAGCAGATGCGAGCGCATCAACTTTCCTCCGGGCAGGCAGAGCTGGGGGTGGGTGGCATGACTTAGGTTAGCCTAACCTAAGTCTTAGGCCAAATAGCGATGGGCCCTGGCTGAAAGCCGGGGCCCATCTCCAACTGCTCTATGACGTACGGGAACTGACTACAGCTCGGCAGCCGGGTCCTCGCTCGGTGCCTGGCCCGCGTACGCCTCGGCGAGGAGCTGCTCCTCGCTCGCGCCCAGTCGCCAGTAGCCGGTGAACCGCACCGCGCGGCGATCGACGGATCGTTCCTGCACGAAGTGCCGGCGTACGGCCCGGATCGTGCCGGACTCGCCCGCCAGCCATACGTACGGTGCTTCGGCGGGGCGCGGCTCCTCGGCCCGCAGCACGCTCAGCAGCTGCTCGGTCCGCTCCCGGCCCGCGCTGCCGCGCACGATCCAGGTGATGTCCGCCTCGGCGAGGGTCTCCAGCGCCAACCGGTCGTCCTCGTGCGGGACCTCCAGCCAGGCCCGGACCCGGGTACCCGCGGGCAGCCGGTCCAGGATGGCGGCGGCGGCCGGGAGGGCCGTCTCGTCCGCGTACATCCAGATCGCGTCGCTGCCGGCCGGCGGCTGGAACCGTACGGACTTGTTCTCCGCGACGGCCGGGCCGATCGCCATGATCCGGCGGCCGGTGACCGCCCGTCCCGCCCAGCGGGAGGCGGGGGAGTCGTCCCCGTGCAGGACGAAGTCGATGTCGACCTCGTCCACGCCCCCGGCCGTACGGCGCTGCTCGCGCACGGTGTAGGAGCGCATCACCGGGCGTTCCTCGTCCGGCATCCCGCGCCAGGCGGCGAACCAGGTGTCCTCGTCCGTGGACGGGAGCACCGTGTGTTCCTGGTCGCCGGTCGGCAGGAAGAGCGACAGGCTCTGGTCGAAGCCGCCCGAGCGGAAGTCCACGAGGGACTCGCCGCCGAACGTGACCCTCAGGAACGAGTGGCCGAGGCGGCGCGTGCGGAGCACGTCGAGCGCGAAGAACCGGAAGTGCGCTACGGCCGGGGCGTCGGACGCGGTGGCGGTCATGCGGAGAGTCCCCCCTGGGATTCAGCCGGAGTGAAGGGTGGTCAGCTGACCTTCTTGGCGCTCTGGATGGCCTTCGTGAGGTCCTCCAGGATCTGGGCGCACTTGTCGTACGAGTAGATCGGCTCGGTGACGCGCGGGGTGACCTGGCCGGCCTTGACGGCGGGGAGCTCGGCCCACGTGGCCTTCGCCTTCAGGTCCGCCGGCTGCAGGGTGCCGGTGCGGTTGTCGAGCAGGACGACGTCGGCCTTGTACTTGCCGGCGTTCTCCCAGCTGAGGCTTTCGAAGAAGCCGCCCTCGTCCAGCTTCTCCGGGGTGACGAACTCGACGCCGAGGGACTTGAAGTACTTCAGGTCGGCCGAGGTGTCCGGGGTCGAGACGTAGAACAGCGCGTCGGAGCCGGAGCCGACGAGCACCTTGATGCCCGGGTTGGCCTTGGTGGCCTCGCGGAGCTTGGTGGAGGCGGCCTCGAAGCGGGCCTTGGCGTCGACGACGTTCTTCGAGTTCAGGTCGGCGCCGAGCGCCCCCGCGAGCTCCGCGGTGCGCTGCAGACCCTTGTCCAGGGTGGCGTCGCCGCCCACGCCGATCGCGGCGGCCGGGGCGAGCTTCAGGATCTTGTCCTTGGAGGCCTCCGGCACGTACCAGTAGCTGCCGTCCCAGGTGTTGGTGACCAGCAGGTCGGGCTGGAGGGCCGCGTACTTCTCGACGTTGAACTCGTCGTAGACGTTGCCGAGGATCTCGACCTTGGAGATGTCCATCGAGCCGGCCTGGACGTCGGGCTTGCCGTCGGCGGTCTTGGTCGGGCCGAAGACGCCCTTGACCGGGACGCCGTAGTCGTACAGCGCGGCGGCGGTGCCGGTGAACGCCACGATGTTCTTCGGCGTGGACTTGGTGCTGACGTCCTTGCCGAGGTCGTCCTTGAACGACCAGGGGCCCGAGGCCGCGGCGCCCTTGTCCTTGCCGCCGTCACCCTTCGCCGAGTCGGCGCCTCCGCACGCGGCGAGCGCCGCGACGAGGCCGAGGGCGCCACCGGCCGCGACGAATCCGCGGCGGGTCAGGGAGGAGGTACGGGACTTGGGCATGTCGATGTCCGCTTTCGTGCGTGCAGGGCGGCCAGCCACCGGGCCGTTCGGAAGGAAGGTTAGCCTAACCTTGTCCGAAAGCGGTAAGGGGGCCCTAACTTTCCAGGGCCCCCTCTGTGCTGTCCTGCGTCCGTACGAGCGCTACGACTAGGCGGAGAAGCCCAGTTCGCGCGCGATCAGCATGCGCTGGACCTCGCTCGTGCCCTCGCCGATCTCCAGGATCTTGGAATCCCGCCACATTCGAGCCACGGGGTACTCGTTCATGAACCCGTAGCCGCCGTGGATCTGCGTGGCCTCACGGGCGTTGTCGACGGCGACCGTGGAGGAGTACAGCTTCGCGATCGCAGCCTCCTTCTTGAACGGCTCCCCGGCCACCAGCCGGGAGGCCGCGTCGCGCCAGCCGATGCGGGCCATGTGCGCGCGCATCTCCATGTCGGCCAGCTTGAACTGGATGGCCTGGTTGTCGCCGATCGCCTTGCCGAAGGCGTGCCGCTCCCTGGCGTACTTCACCGACTCGTCCACGCAGCCCTGGGCGAGCCCGGTGGCCAGCGCCGAGATGGCGATGCGGCCCTCGTCGAGGATCCGGAGGAACTGGGCGTAGCCGCGCCCCTCTTCGCCCACCAGGTTGGCGAGCGGGACCCGTACGCCGTCGAAGGACAGCTCACGGGTGTCCGAGGAGTTCCAGCCGACCTTCGAGTACGGCGCCGCCACCGTGAAGCCCGGCGTGCCGGACGGGACGATGATCGAGGAGATCTCGGGGCGGCCGTCCGCCTTGCGGCCCGTCACGGCTGTGACGGTGACCAGACCGGTGATGTCCGTACCGGAGTTGGTGATGAAGCACTTGGAGCCGTTGATGACCCACTCGTCGCCCTCGCGCACGGCGGTGGTGCGGGTGCCGCCCGCGTCGCTGCCCGCGCCGGGCTCGGTCAGGCCGAAGGCGCCCAGGATCTCGCCGGAGCACATCTTCGGCAGCCACTCCCGCTTCTGCTCCTCCGAGCCGAAGAGGTAGATCGGCATGGCGCCGAGGGAGACGCCGGCCTCCAGGGTGATGGCGACCGAGGAGTCGACGCGCGCCAGCTCCTCCAGGGCGATGCCGAGGGCGAGGTAGTCGCCGCCCATGCCGCCGTACTCCTCGGGGAAGGGCAGGCCGAACAGGCCCATGCGGCCCATCTCGCGGACGATCTCGTACGGGAACTCGTGGCGCTCGTACAGGTCGCCGATCTTGGGCGCGACGACGTCGTGCGCGAACTCCTCGACGGTGCGGCGGAGTTCCTCGTGCTCGGGGGTGAGCCGGTGGTCGAGGGACATGATGTGACTACTCCTTGTGGGAGAGGGCGCGGACGGTACGGGAGGGGCTGGGACGCCCCAGCTGTTCGGCCATCCACACGCTCGTGGCGGTGAGGGCGGCCAGATCGACCCCGGTCTCGATGCCGAGACCGTCGAGCATCCACACCAGGTCCTCGGTGGCGAGGTTGCCGGTGGCGCTCTTGGCGTACGGGCATCCGCCGAGGCCGCCGGCCGAGGCGTCGACCGTGGTCACGCCGTGCTGGAGCGCGGCGAGGGTGTTGGAGAGGGCCTGGCCGTAGGTGTCGTGGAAGTGCACGCCGATGCGGTCGGTGCCGACGCCCGCCTCGTTCAGGCCGCTGAGCAGTGCCTGGACGTGGCCGGGGGTCGCGACGCCGATCGTGTCGCCGAGGCTGAGTTCGTCGCAGCCGAGGTCGAGCAGGGACTTGGCCACGGAGACGACCTGGTGGACCGGGACGGGGCCTTCCCAGGGGTCGCCGAAGCACATCGAGAGGTAGCCGCGGACGTGCGCCCCGTCCTCTTTGGCGCGGGCCACGACGGGCTCGAACATGGCGAGGGACTCGGCGACGGTCCGGTTGAGGTTGCGGGAGGCGAAGGTCTCGGTGGCCGATCCGAAGACGGCGATGCGGGTGGCGCCGAGGGCGAGGGCTCGGTCGAGGCCGCGCTCGTTGGGGACGAGGACGGGGAGGGCCGCCTGCACGTCGCCGAGGAGGGGAAAGAGTTCCTCGGCGTCGGCGAGCTGCGGCACCCACTTGGGGTGGACGAAGCTGGTGGCCTCGACGGTGGTGAGGCCGGCGGCGGCGAGCCGGTGGATGAACTCGGCCTTGACGGCGGTGGGGACGGCCGTCTTCTCGTTCTGCAGCCCGTCGCGGGCGCCGACCTCGTGGATCCGGACCCGGGCCGGGAGGCCGGGGGCCGGGACGGTCATGGGCAGACGGTTCATGCGGCCGCCTCCTCTTCCGGTTCCGGGGTGACCACGGCCAGGACCTGGTCCATGGCGACGGTGGTGCCGGGGGTGACGTCGAGCTCGGTGACGGTCCCGGCGTGCGGGGCGGAGATGACGTGTTCCATCTTCATGGCCTCGACGACGAGGAGGCTCTGCCCGGCCACGACCGTGTCGCCGACGGCCACCTTGACGACGGTGACGGTGCCGGGCATGGGGGCGGCCAGGGTGTCGGCCCCTGCGTGTCCGCCCCCGCTCAGGGCGGCGGCCACCGGGTCGTGGGCCTGCACGTGCCAGGAGTCCGCGTCACGGCCCAGCCAGGTCCCCTCCGGGGAGGTGGCGTGGCTGAAGGTGTGCGTGACGCCGTCCAGCTCGACGGTGACGCTGTCCGGGGTGCGGCTGACGATCCGGGCCCGCGCCGGCGCCGCGGGATTCGGCTCGGCGGGGTCGGCGACGAGTAGCTCGGACTCCGCGCCCAGACGGCGGGTGCGGACCTCCACCGGGTCCTGGCCCGGGAGGCGGAAGTGGCGCACCGTCCAGGCCGGAGTGCCGCCGAGGCGCCAGCCGTCGGCGGCGTCGAACGGGTCGGCCCAGCGGTCGGTGGCCGGGGGAGTGCCGGGCGCTGCCAGCAGCGCGGCCGCCGCGTACACCTCGTCAGGGACCCCCTCCGGGAGGAGGGACTGCAGGTCGCGCTCGACCAGGCCCGTGTCCAGGTCGCCGGAGACGACGTCCGGGTGGGCCAGCAGCCTGCGCAGGAAGCCCGCGTTGGTCTGGACACCCAGGATCACCGTGTCGGCGAGGGCGGCCCGCAGCATGCGCAGGGCACTGGCCCGGTCCGGCCCGTGGACGATGACCTTCGACAGCATCGGGTCGTACGTCGACCCCACCGGCACGCCCGCCGTCAGCCCGGAGTCCGTACGGACCGGGCCGCCGTCCGGCTCGGACAGCGCCAGGACCGTACCGCCGGACGGCAGGAACCCCCGGGCGGGGTCCTCCGCGCAGACGCGGGCCTCGATCGCGTGCCCGGTCAGCCGGATCTCGTCCTGGGTGACGGGCAGCGCCTCGCCGGAGGCGACCCGCAGCTGGAGCTCCACCAGGTCCAGGCCCGTGATCAGCTCCGTCACCGGGTGCTCGACCTGGAGACGGGTGTTCATCTCCATGAAGTAGTACGAGGAAGGGTCCCCGCCCGGGACGATGAACTCCACCGTGCCCGCGCCGACGTACCCGCAGGAACGGGCCGCGTCGACGGCCGCCGCGCCCATCGCCGCGCGGGTCTTCTCGTCGAGGAGGACCGAGGGGGCTTCCTCGATGACCTTCTGGTGCCGGCGCTGGAGCGAGCACTCGCGCTCGCCCAGGTGGACCACGTTCCCGTGGGAGTCCGCCAGCACCTGGATCTCGATGTGCCGGGGCCGGTCCACCCACCGCTCGACCAGGAGGGTGTCGTCGCCGAAGGACGAGCGGGCCTCGCGGCGGGCCGCTGCGATCTCCTCGGCCAGCACCGCCTCGTCGCGCACGAGCCGCATGCCCTTGCCGCCGCCGCCCGCCGAGGGCTTCAGCAGCACCGGCATGCCGATCTCCGAGGCGGCCGCGACCAGTTCGGCGTCGGTCAGGCCGCTTCCGGAGGAGCCGGGGACCACGGGCACGCCCGCCGCCTTCACCGTCTCCTTGGCCCGGATCTTGTCGCCCATGAGGGAGATGGCGGAGGCGGGCGGCCCGATGAAGGCCAGTCCGGCGTCCGTGCAGGCCTGCGCGAAGGCCGCGTTCTCCGCGAGGAAGCCGTAGCCCGGGTGCACGGCCTCGGCGCCCGTCCGCTTCGCGGCATCCAGCAGCCGCTCCACCGACAGGTAGCTCTCGGCGGCCGCCGCCGGGCCGATGCGGACGGCCGTGTCGGCCTCCCGTACGTGACGGGCGTCCGCGTCGGCGTCGCTGAAGACGGCCACGGAGCGGATGCCGAGCTCCCGCAGGGTGCGGATGACCCGGACCGCGATCTCGCCGCGGTTCGCGACAAGGACAGTGCTGAACATCAGTGAGGTCCTCACGTCACATACGGAAGATGCCGAAAGCGGAGTCGCCCAGCGGGGCGTTCGCGCACGCGGTCAGGGCCAGTCCCAGCACCTGCCGGGTCTCCATCGGGTCGATGACCCCGTCGTCCCACAGCCGGGCCGTGGCGTAGTAGGCGTTGCCCTGTTCCTCGTACTGCGCGCGGACCGGAGCCTTGAAGGCCTCCTCGTCCTCGGCCGGCCACTCCTGGCCCGCGCCCTCGATCTGGTCGCGCTTGACCGTCGCCAGGACGGAGGCGGCCTGCTCGCCGCCCATCACCGAGATCTTGGCGTTCGGCCACATCCACAGGAACCGGGGCGAGTACGCCCGCCCGCACATCGAGTAGTTGCCCGCGCCGTACGAGCCGCCGACCACCACCGTCAGCTTCGGCACCCGGGTGCAGGCGACCGCGGTGACCATCTTGGCGCCGTGCTTGGCGATGCCGCCCGCCTCGTAGTCCCGGCCGACCATGAAGCCGGAGATGTTCTGGAGGAAGAGCAGCGGGATCCCGCGCTGGTCGCACAGCTCGATGAAGTGCGCGCCCTTCTGGGCGGATTCGGCGAACAGGATGCCGTTGTTGGCGATGATGCCGACCGGGTGACCGTGGATCCGGGCGAAGCCGGTGACCAGAGTCTGGCCGAACTCGGACTTGAACTCCTGGAAGCGGGAGCCGTCCACGATCCGGGCGATGATCTCGCGGGCGTCGTAGGGGGTGCGCGAGTCGACGGGGACCGCGCCGTACAGGCCGTACGGGTCCACCTTCGGCTCCTCCGGAGCCTCGACCGACCAGGGCAGGGCCCCGCGCTCGGGCAGGGTCGCCACGATGTTCCGTACGATCCGCAGCGCGTGCGCGTCGTCCTCCGCGAGATGGTCGGTCACGCCCGAGACCCGGGAGTGGACCTCGCCGCCGCCCAGCTCCTCCGCGGTGACGACCTCGCCGGTGGCGGCCTTCACCAGCGGCGGGCCGCCGAGGAAGATCGTGCCCTGGTTGCGGACGATGACGGCCTCGTCGCTCATGGCCGGGACGTACGCGCCGCCCGCCGTGCAGGAGCCGAGGACGGCGGCGATCTGCGGGATGCCGGCCCCCGACATGCGCGCCTGGTTGTAGAAGATGCGGCCGAAGTGCTCCCGGTCGGGGAAGACCTCGTCCTGCATGGGGAGGAAGGCGCCGCCGGAGTCGACCAGGTAGAGGCAGGGGAGACGGTTCTCCAGGGCCACCTCCTGGGCGCGGAGGTGCTTCTTGACGGTCATCGGGTAGTACGTGCCGCCCTTGACGGTGGCGTCGTTCGCGACGATCACGCACTCGCGGCCGCTGACCCGGCCGACGCCCGCGATCACCCCGGCGGCGGGGGCCGCGCCCCCGTACATGCCCTCGGCGGCCAGCGGGGCCAGCTCCAGGAAGGGGGATCCGGGGTCGAGGAGGGCGTCGACGCGGTCGCGCGGGAGGAGCTTCCCGCGGGCGGTGTGGCGGGCGCGGGCCTTCTCGCCGCCGCCGAGCCGGGCCGCGTCGAGGCGGGCCCGCAGCCCCTCGGTGAGCTCGCGGTGGGCGGCCTCGTTGGTCCGCCAGGCCTCGGACGCCGGGTCCGCGGCGCTCGTCAGCACTGGTGCCTGCTGCATCGGTCGAGCTCCCTTGCTCGGTGCACGCTGTTAATGAGCGTTAACGCATGTACGGCTTAGGTTAACGACCGCTAACGGCCCTGTCTAGAATGGTTTCCCATGAGCACCAGAGCGGCCGCCCCGACCCGTCGCGAGCAGATCCTCAGTGAGGCCGCCCGCCTCTTCGCCGCGCGCGGATTCCATGGCGTCGGCGTCGACGAGATAGGGGCCGCCGTGGGCATCAGCGGTCCCGGCCTCTACCGGCACTTCGCGGGCAAGGACGCCATGCTCGCCGAGCTGCTGGTCGGCATCAGCGAGCGGCTGCTGACCGGCGGCCGCCGCCGGGTGGAGGAGGCGGACGGCGATTCCGCCCTGGTCCTGTCCTCCCTCATCGACGGGCACATCGACTTCGCGCTGGACGACCGGGCGCTGATCACCCTGCACGACCGGGAGCTCGACCGGCTGCGGGACACCGACCGCAAGCTCGTACGGCAGCTGCAGCGGCAGTACGTGGAGCTGTGGGTGGCGGTCGTACGGGAACTGCATCCCGAGGTGGGCGAGGCGGAGGTACGGGTCTCCGTGCACGCCGTCTTCGGCCTGCTGAACTCCACCCCGCACCTGGCGGCCCTGGGGCGGGAGGCGACGGAGTCGCTGCTACGGCGGCTCGCGCACGGGGCGTTCGGGGCGCTGTCGGCGTGAGCCGGGGCGTCCGCGGGCCGGGATGGACGGGACGCTTCCGCCTGGGCGGCGGCAGAATGGCCCGTATGCCGAAGCCGATAGAGACGCCCGTACCCAGCCGCGCAGAACTCATCGACCACCTGGTCCGCACCCGCATCGCGGGGCAGGTCGCGACCCCGCGCGAGAACAACCTCTCCCACTACCGCAAGCTCGCCAACGGCGACCGGCACTACTGGCTCGGCCTGGAGCTGGGCGACCGCTGGACCGACGAGCAGGACGTCCTGGCGGTGATGGCCGAGCGGTGCGGGGTCGTGGACGACCCGGAGCTCCGCTTCGGCCAGGACACCATCGACCCCGAGCTGACCGTGGCGGGCCTGGACCGGCTGGCGGCTCGGCTGCGCAAGGCGGCGCTGGACCGGCAGAGCGTGCTGCTGGCCACCGGGCACCCGGGCGGGCTGCTGGACGTCCACCGGGCCACGGCGGCGGCCCTGCGGGCGGCCGGCTGCGAGATCGTCGTCATCCCCGCCGGCCTGACGGCCGACGAGGGCTCGGTGTGGCAGTTCGCCGACGTGGCCGTGCTGGAGCGGGGCGCGACGCTGTGGCACACCCATTCGCCGGAGCCGATGGCCGCGATCCTGGACGGGCTCACGGCGGAGGGCCGCCCGCAGCCGGACCTGGTCGTCGCCGACCACGGCTGGGCGGGCTGCGCGGCGCAGCGCGGCCTGGACGCGGTGGGCTACGCGGACTGCAACGACCCGGCCCTCTTCCTCGGCGAGGCCGAGGGCACCCTCCAGGTGGCGATCCCGCTGGACGACCACGTCCGCGACCCGCGCTTCTACGACCCGATGGTGGCGTACCTGCTGGACGCGGCGGGCCTGCTGGAGGCCTGAGGCCGCGTCTGAGGCCGTGCCGGGGCGTTGTCAGTGGCCGCGGTTACGGTCGATTCCATGCCGACACCGCCGAAGTCGCCGCAGGCGCACCACCCGCTGTCCGTGCTGGCCGAGGATCCCCAAGGGCGCTGCCTGGGACTTGAGTTGCCACCGGGTACGGTCATCGACGCGCCGGGGCGGCGGCGGTGGGGGAAGGCGGCCGAGCCGTTGGTGTGGGTGTCCGACGAGGCCGTGGGGGTGGGGGCGCTCGCCGCGTACCGGAACCCCGCGCTCGCGGCCGCAGGCCTGCAGGCCGTGCTGTTCCAGGACCGGCCGGGGCTGGAACGGTGGTGGCAGGAGCGGGAGTTCTCGCCGGAGCGGATGTCCGACCCCGACGACCACCACGTCGAGCCGGTGCTGCGCGACTTCTGGGCCGCGGTGGTGCCCGACCCCGAGGAGGGGGAGGAGGGCGAGGAGCTCATCGCTCCCTTCGGCCGGGACTGGCCCGGGCTCGCGGAGCCGGGCGCCGCGGGACCGGACGGGCCGGACCCGGAGGCCGCGGCCTGTGCCCTCGCGGACGAGCTGATCGAGGACGGCGCGCTGCCGGCCCCGCGGCTCGCCCTGGTCCCGGCGGGGCGCCCGGCCGACGTACCCACCGCGATGGGCTGGTGCGGGCCCACGAACCACGAGAACGACACCGCCCTCGTGAGCGCGGTCCTGCGCTCCTGGGAGGACCGCTTCGGCGCCCGCGTCGTCGCCCTCGGCTTCGACGAACTCCACGTGTCGGTCGCGGCCCCGCCCCGTACGCTCGTCCGCTCGCTCCCCGTCGCGGCGGAGCACTTCGCCTTCGCGCCCGACAACATCTGGCAGGGCTCCGGCACCCTCCGCGCCTACACGGACGAGGCGGTCACCGGAGCCGCCCACTGGGGCTTCTGGTGGGACTGAGGCGGCCTAGCTCCGGTCGCGCGGGACGCGGACCACGCCCTCCTGGATGACCGTGACGGCCAGGCGGCCGTCCTGGGTCCAGATGCGGGCCTGGCCGAGGCCCCGGCCGGCGGCCGCCGAGGGCGACTCCTGGTCGTACAGCAGCCACTCGTCCGCGCGGAACGGCCGGTGGAACCACATCGCGTGGTCCAGCGAGGCGCCGACCACGTCGCCGACCGCCCAGCCGCCGCGCCCGTGGGCGAGCAGCACCGAGTCAAGCAGCGTCATGTCGGAGACGTACGTGGCCAGGCAGGTGTGCAGCAGGGCGTCGTCGCTCTCCAGCTTGCCGGCGGTACGGAACCACACCTGCGAGCGCGGCTCCACCGGCTCGCCGATGCTGCCCCAGGGCGGGGTCGTGGCGTACCGCAGGTCCACCGCCTCCCGGGTCTCGATCAGCCGCTCCACCGTGCCCGGGTCGCGGAAGATCTCCCGGTACGCGGGCAGGGACTCGGCCGCCGTGGGCAGGGTCTCCGGGTCCGGGGCGGGCGGCATCGCGACCTGGTGGTCGAGGCCCTCCTCGTACTTCTGGAACGACGCGGAGAGGTGGAAGATCGGCTGCCCGTGCTGGACGGCGACCACCCGGCGCGTGGTGAAGGAGCGCCCGTCGCGGATCCGGTCCACGGAGTACACGATGGGCGCGCCCGTGTCCCCGGTGCGCAGGAAGTACGAGTGCAGGGAGTGCGCGGTGCGGTCCGCCGGGACGGTCCGCCCGGCCGCGACCAGTGCCTGGGCCGCGACCTGACCGCCGAAGACGCGCGGTACCAGGGAAGGTCTGCTGGTACCGCGGAAGATGTTCTCCTCGATCTGCTCGAGGTCGAGCAGATCGAGGAGCGTCGTCAGTGCCTCGTTCATGGGGGAAGGGTAGGTGCCCTGATTCCTTACAGGCCCATGGACTTGGCGATGATGGACTTCATGACCTCGCTGGTGCCGCCGTAGATGCGGTTCACGCGGTTGTCGGCGTACAGGCGGGCGATCGGGTACTCGTTCATGTAGCCGTAGCCGCCGTGCAGCTGGAGGCACTTGTCGATGACGCGGTGCGCGACCTCGGTGCAGAACAGCTTCGCGGAGGCGGCCTCGGCGGCGGTCAGCTCACCGGCGTCCAGGGCCTCCAGGGCGCGGTCGGCGACCGCCTCGGCGGCGTCCACCTCGGCCTGGCAGGCGGCCAGCTCGAACTTGGTGTTCTGGAAGTGCGCGACCGGCTTGCCGAAGACGGTGCGCTCCGTCACGTACTGCTGGGCGAACCGGATGGCGGCCTTGGCCTGCGCGTACGCGCCGAAGGCGATGCCCCAGCGCTCGGAGGGCAGGTTGGCGCCGAGGTAGTAGAAGCCCTTGTTCTCCTCGCCGAGGAGGTCCTCGACCGGGACCTTCACGTCGACGAACGCCAGCTCGGCGGTGTCGGAGGTGCGCAGGCCGAGCTTGTCCAGCTTGCGGCCTATGGAGTAGCCCTCGGACTTGGTGTCCACGGCGAACAGGGAGATGCCGAAGCGGCGGTCCTCGGCCGAGGGGGCGGAGGTGCGGGCGCAGACGATCACGCGGTCGGCGTGGACGCCGCCGGTGATGAAGGTCTTGGCGCCGTTGAGGACGTAGTGGGTGCCGTCCTCGGAGAGCTTGGCGGTGGTCTTCATGCCCGCGACGTCGGAGCCGGTGCCCGGCTCGGTCATGGCGAGCGCCCACATCTCCTCGCCGGTGACGAACTTCTCGAGGTAGCGCTTCTTCTGCTCGTCGTTGGCGAGCATCTTGATGTAGGGGAGGGCGAGCAGCACGTGCACGCCGGAGCCGCCGAAGTTCACGCCCGCGCGGGAGGTCTCTTCGTAGAGGACGGCCTCGAACTTGTGCGTGTCCAGGCCCGCGCCGCCGAACTCCTCGGGCACGTTGATGCCGAAGACGCCCAGCTCGCCGAGCTTGTAGTAGAAGTCGCGCGGCGCCTGGCCGGCCTGGAACCACTCGTCGTAGACCGGGACGACCTCGGCCTCGATGAAGGCGCGGATGGTCTCGCGGAACGCCTCGTGGTCCTCGTTGAATACGGTACGGCGCACGGCCGGCCTCCCTCTCTGCGGCTACACCGCCGCCGCTCTCGCGGAGGTGGTTGCGCGCCGTCGTGGTACCTCAATGGATGGTTGAGGTCTAAGCGCTTGCTCAGATTAAGTTACCGACGAGTTATCGCCGCTGTCCAGGCCACGTAGCGCAAACCACAGTTCCATCCGGGTGTCGGGGTCGTCGAGGTCGCGGGCCAGCAGGCCGGCGGCGCGGGCCACGCGCTGGCGGACGGTGTTGCGGTGGACGCCGAGGGCGGCCGCGGTGCGGTCCCAGCTGCCGTGGTGGGCGAGCCAGGCGCGCAGGGTCTCGCGGTGCGCCGGGCCGAGCGGGGCGAGCAGGGACTCGGCGTGCGCGCGGGCCTCCGCCGGGTCGACGAGTGCGGCCAGGCCCCCGCTCGTGTGCCGGACCAGCGGGGTACGGGCCGCCTCCGCGCGGTCCAGGGCCCGCCCGGCCTGGGCCGTCGCGGTCGCCAGCCCGGCCGGGTCGGCCGGGGCGCTCACCCCCAGCCGCCATCCGGGCTGCGGGGCCGGCTCCCGTTCGGTGAGCAGCCGTACCCGGTCCCCGAGCGGGTCCAGCAGTACGGTGCCCAGCGCGGCCGCCAGGGCGTGCGGGTCGCCGGAGCCTCGGGCGTGCACGACGTACCGGGGCCCGGGGGGCAGGGCCCCCGCCGGGTCACCGTCCAGCAGGAGCCGGGTGAGGGCGGCCGCCGCGTCCCCTTCGGGCCGGGGCGCGGTGAGCAGCGTCAGCAGCACGGCCGCGATGGCGGTGACGGCGTGGTCGCCGGGGGTGCGGTCGGGGCGGGCGACGCCGAGGACGGGGCCGTCGCCCAGCGCGTAGGCGGTCAGGCTCCAGCCCGCCGCGGAGTCCGTGGCGGTGGCCGCGCCGCCGGGCGGGCCGACGCGGGCCAGCAGGGCGGACAGGGCCTCGGCGGTCTCGGGAGGCAGTACGCGCCCCGCCGACCGCGCCGCCGACCGGCCGGCCGGGAGCAGGACGACGTGGCCCCCCAGGCTCGCCGCCAGCCGGGACAGCACCGCCGGGACCGGGTCGGGCCTGGCGGCCGCGGCGGCCAGCGACTGCTGGGCCTCGGTCACCCGGCGCAGCTCCCGCGTACGGGCCTCTGCCATCAGCCGCCAGACCGCACGGGCCACCGCGGTGAAGGGGGTTCCCGGCGGGACCTCCAGCAACGGCAGCCCGTACCGGTCGCAGGCCTCGGCGAGCCCGGGCGGCACCTCCTCGTGCACCGGGGCCACGCCGAAGCCGAGCGCCGCCACCCCGGCCTCGGAGAGCCGAGCGACGTACGCCTCGGCGTCGGTGAGCGCCGCTCCCGCCGTCAGGAGCAGCTCGCCGCCCAGCAGGTAGGGGGACGGGTCCGCCATCTCGGAGGCGTGCACGCCGTGCACATCGGCCTCGGCGGGCCCCGCGAGGTGGCGCAGGCCCAGCTCCCGGGCGGGGAGCAGCGCGCCGAGGGGGACCGGCGGAGTGAGCGGGGCCTCCATGGATACTCCGTACATGTCAGGGATGTTCTATGGATAGAACGTACACTTCGCCGTCCTGTGGGCACCGGCTTACGCTCGAAGGACCGCACTTGTAGGACCTTCAGAAGGGCACCCCCCATGAGCACGCAGCCGCGCGGACCCGTCGACTCCTCCCGCATCCCGCGCTACGCGGGCCCGGCGACCTTCGCCCGGCTGCCGCGCCTCGACGAGGTCGGCTCCGCCGACGTCGCCGTCGTCGGCGTGCCCTTCGACTCCGGCGTCTCCTACCGCCCCGGCGCCCGCTTCGGCGGCAACGCGATCCGCGAGGCCTCCCGCCTGCTGCGCCCGTACAACCCGGCCCAGGACGCCTCCCCCTTCGCCCTCGCGCAGGTCGCGGACGCCGGCGACATCGCCGTGAACCCCTTCAACATCAACGAGGCCGTCGAGACGGTCGAGGCCGCGGCCGACGAGCTGCTGGGCTCCGGCTCCCGTCTGATGACCCTCGGCGGCGACCACACCATCGCCCTCCCGCTGCTCCGTTCCGTCGCCAAGAAGCACGGCCCGGTCGCGCTGCTCCACTTCGACGCGCACCTGGACACCTGGGACACCTACTTCGGCGCCGAGTACACCCACGGCACCCCGTTCCGCCGCGCCGTCGAGGAGGGCATCCTCGACACCGAGGCGCTGTCCCACGTCGGTACCCGCGGCCCGCTGTACGGCAAGCAGGACCTGGACGACGACGCCAAGATGGGCTTCGGCATCGTGACCTCCGCCGACGTCTACCGGCGCGGCGCCGACGAGGTGGCCGACCAGTTGCGCCAGCGCATCGGCGACCGCCCGCTGTACATCTCCATCGACATCGACGTGCTGGACCCGGCGCACGCGCCCGGCACCGGCACCCCGGAGGCGGGCGGCATGACCTCCCGCGAGCTGCTGGAGATCATCCGCGGTCTGTCCTCCTGCAACCTCGTTTCCGCCGACGTCGTCGAGGTCGCCCCGGCGTACGATCACGCGGAGATCACCTCGGTCGCGGCCTCGCACACCGCGTACGAGCTCACCACGATCATGAGCCGTCAGATCGCGGCGGCGAAGGCGAAGGGCAACTAAGAGCGTGACGCACGACCACGACCTGGTACTCCGTCCCACCGAGGCCCAGACGGCCGCCGCCCTGGCGCCGCCGCCGGGCCGGACGGGCGGGGACCTGGTCGTGGAAACGCTGCGCTCCCTCGGCGCGACCACCGTCTTCGGCCTGCCCGGCCAGCACGCGCTGGCCGTCTTCGACGCGGTCGGCCGCTCGGACCTGCGCCTGATCACCCTCCGCACGGAGAACAACGCGGGCTTCGCCGCCGACGCGTACGGCCGGATCACGGGCGAGGCCGTGCCGCTGCTGCTGTCGACGGGCCCGGGGGCGCTGATGGCCCTGCCGGCACTGGCGGAGGCGGCGGCCGCGTCCGCGCCCGTCATCGCCGTCTCCTCCCAGGTGCCCGTGGCGGGCCTGGGAGGCGGCCGGCAGGGGTACCTGCACGAGCTTCGCGACCAGTCCGCCTCCTTCCGGGACGTGGTGAAGTCGGTGCACGTGGCCCGCACCCCCTCCCAGATCCCGTCGGCGGTCGCGGCGGCCTGGGAGTCGGCGCTGTCCGCCCCGCACGGCCCGGTCTGGGTGGAGATCCCGGAGGACGTCCTGCGGGCCGAGACCCTCGTTCCGCAGGTCACGGGCGTGGACGCGACCCCGCACGAACTCGTCCCGCGCCCGGAGCTGACGGCGCTGGCGGCGCACTGGCTGTCGCGGGCCTCCCGTCCGGTGATCATCGCGGGCGGCGGTGTGATCCGCTCGGACGCGGCGGGCAAGCTGAAGCAGCTGGCGGAACGCCTCCACGCCCCGGTGGTCACCACCTTCGGCGGCAAGGGCGCCTTCCCTTGGACGCACCCGCTCTCCCTCCAGTCCTGGCTGGAGGACCGCTACATGACCGACTTCCTGGAGGACGCGGACGTCCTCCTCGTCGTCGGCTCCGGCCTGGGCGAACTGTCCTCGAACTACCACACCTTCTTCCCCACGGGCCGGGTCATCCAGATCGAGGCCGACCTCGGCAAGCTGGAGTCCAACCACGCGGGCCTGGGCATCCACGCCGACGCCCGCCTCGGGCTCCAGGCCCTGCTGGAGACGGTGGCCGAGCGCGAGGACCCGTACGCCCCGGACCGCGTCCGCATGGTCCTGTCGGCCGTCGCGGACCGCCTGTCCGGTCAGGACGTCGCGCGGGAACAGGAACTCCTGGCCTCCATCCGCGCGGCCCTGCCGCCGCGCTCCCCGTCCTTCTGGGACATGACGATCCTGTCCTACTGGGCGTGGTCGGCCTTCGACGCGAAGCACCCGAACACCATGCACTCGGCCCAGGGCGCGGGCGGCCTCGGCTACGCCTTCCCGGCGGCCCTCGGCGCGAGCGCGGCGGAGCCGGGCACGCCGGTCCTGGCCGTCTCCGGCGACGGCGGCGCGATGTACTCGATCGCGGACCTGGCCACGGCCAAGCAGCACGACCTGGACGTCACCTGGCTGATCGTCGACGACGGGGGCTACGGCATCCTGCGCGAGTACGGCTGCGAGACCGGCACCGAGCTGACCCGCCCCGACTTCGTCGCCCTGGCGGCCTCCTTCGGCATCCCGGCCGCCCTCACCACCTCGGAGACCCTCCGCGAAGACCTGGCCAAGTCCCTCTCCACCCCGGGCCCCTCGGTCCTGGTCCTCCCCACCACCCTCAAGATGTTCGCCCCGACCCACGTCTGAGGGTGCTCAGGCCGCGGTGAACACGGCCGTGGACGTCCCGCCGACGAGTTCGCCGCGCCCCGGCAGGCCGTCGCGACCCGGCGTCCGGTGGTTGTCCAGCGGCCGGTGGTCCCCTGATCGGGTGCGGCCCCCGTGCCCGGCGCGCACTGCGGTGCGATTGTTGCGGCGGGATGAAATCCGCCGGTCGGGGCGTTGGGGCTTCCGGTAGGACAGGCGAACGGGGAGGCACCACGTGGCGGCGGCAGAGACGGCGGCTGGGGAGAAACAGGGCTGGGCCAGGCGGCTGACCGCCTACACCTGGCGGTACAAGGTCAACGTGCTGCTCGCGCTCGGGTCCTCGCTCGCCGGCATGGCCGTCATGGCGCTCGTGCCGCTGGTCACCAAGGTGATCATCGACGACGTCATCGGGAACGGGACCAAGCCCATGGGGCCCTGGGCCGCGATGCTCATAGGCGCGGCCCTGCTCGTGTACGTATTCACCTACATACGCCGGTACTACGGCGGGCGGCTGGCCCTCGACGTCCAGCACGACCTGCGCACCGACATGTACGACACCATCGCCCGCCTCGACGGGCGGCGGCAGGACGAACTGTCCACCGGGCAGGTGGTGGGGCGGGCCACCAGCGACCTCCAGCTCATCCAGGGCCTGCTCTTCATGCTCCCGATGACCATCGGGAACTTCCTGCTGTTCGGGATATCCCTCGGGATCATGCTGGCGCTCTCGCCGCTGCTGACCCTCGTCGCGCTGCTGATGGCCCCCGCCCTCTGGTTCATCGCCAAGCGCAGCCGCAAGAAGCTCTTCCCCGCCACCTGGTACGCGCAGAGCCAGGCCGCCGCCGTCGCGACCGTCGTCGACGGCGCGGTGACCGGCGTCCGCGTCGTCAAGGGCTTCGGGCAGGAGGAGCAGGAGACCTCCAAGCTGCGCGCCGCCGGACGGCGGCTGTTCGCCGGCCGGATGCGCGCCATCAGGCTCAACTCCCGCTACACCCCCGCCCTCCAGGCCGTCCCGGCCCTCGGGCAGGTCGCCATGCTGGCCCTCGGCGGCTGGATGGCCACCAACGGGCGGGTGACCCTCGGCACCTTCGTCGCCTTCTCCACCTACCTCGCCCAGCTCGTCGGCCCCGTCCGCATGCTCGCCATGGTGCTCACCGTCGGCCAGCAGGCCCGCGCCGGCGTCGAGCGGGTCTTCGAGCTCATCGACACCGAGCCCGAGATCCAGGACGGCGACCGCGAGCTGCCCGCCGGCGCGCCCGCCACCGTCGAGTTCGACGACGTCCGCTTCGGCTACGACCCCGAGCGGCCCGTCCTCGACGGTTTCTCGCTCTCCGTCGCGGAGGGGGAGACCGTCGCCCTGGTCGGGTCCTCCGGCAGCGGGAAGTCCACCGTCTCGCTCCTGATGCCGCGCTTCTACGACACCGACCACGGCACCGTCCGCGTCGGCGGCCACGACGTGCGCGAGCTGACGTACGAGTCGCTGCGCGGCGCCATCGGGCTCGTGCCCGAGGACTCCTTCCTCTTCTCCGACACCATCCGCTCCAACATCGCCTACGGGCACCCCGGCGCGACCGACGAACAGATCCGCGCCGCCGCCCGCGCCGCCCAGGCCGAAGGCTTCATCGAGGCCCTGCCCGCCGGGTACGACACCAAGGTCGGCGAGCAGGGGCTCACCCTCTCCGGTGGTCAGCGCCAGCGCATCGCGCTCGCCCGGGCCATCCTCACCGACCCCCGGCTGCTCCTCCTCGACGACGCCACCTCCGCCGTGGACGCCCGCGTCGAGCACGAGATCCACGAGGCCCTGCGCGGCGTCATGGCCGGCCGGACCACCGTGCTGATCGCCCACCGCCGCTCCACGCTCGCGCTGGCCGACCGGATCGCCGTACTCGAACACGGGCGGCTCGCCGACATCGGGACGCACGAGGAGCTGGAGCGCCGCTCCCCCCTCTACCGCAGGCTGCTCACCGACCCCGACGCGCTCGGCGCCGGCTCGCCGCGGACCCCGGACGCCCCGGTGATGACCGAGTTCGAGCGCGACCTCGAAGACCACATCGAACGCGACATCGAGCTCGAAGCCGAGATCGACTCCGAGCCCGTCAACGCCAAGCGCCGCGTCGCGGCCGGGATCACCCCCGAGCTCTGGCGGCGCCGCGAGGCCCCCGACAACGCCGACAACGCCGCCGGCTCCGCCCCCGCCGCCGGCACCGGCGCGCCCGGAGCCGGGCACTCCATGGCCGGGGCCGTCGCCGGGATGCCGGCGACCCCCGAACTCCTCGCCCAGGTGGCCGCCCTGCCGCCGGCCGACGACCAGCCCGACGTGGACGAGGACCGCGCCACGGCCCCCGAGGAGAGCTACGGCCTGCGCCGCCTGCTCCGCGGGTTCTGGGCGCCGCTCGCCATCAGCCTCGCCCTCGTCGCCGTCGACGCGGGCTCCGGTCTGCTCCTGCCGATCCTGATCCGGCACGGCATCGACCAGGGCGTGGAGAAGGCCGCCCTCGGCGCGGTGTGGGCCGCCGCGGTCCTCGCGCTCGGCGTCGTCCTCGCCCAGTGGGCCGCGCAGTTCGCCGAGACCCGGATGACGGGCCGCACCGGCGAGCGCGTGCTGTACGCGCTCCGCGTCAAGATCTTCGCCCAGCTCCAGCGCCTCGGTCTCGACTACTACGAGCGCGAGCTGACCGGCAAGATCATGACCCGGATGACCACCGACGTGGACTCCCTGTCCAGCTTCCTGCAGACCGGCCTCGTCACCGCCGTCGTCTCCGTCTTCACCTTCTTCGGCATCCTGATCGTCCTCCTCGTCCTCGACGTCGAACTCGCGCTGATCGTCTTCGCCACCCTCCCGGTGCTCGTGATCGGCACCGTCGTCTTCCGCCGCAAGTCGGTCGCCGCGTACGAGCTCGCCCGCGACCGGGTCAGCCTGGTCAACGCCGACCTCCAGGAGTCCGTCGCCGGGCTCCGCATCGTCCAGGCCTTCCGCCGCGAGGGCTCCGGCGCCCGCCGCTTCGCGGAGCGCAGCGACTCGTACCGCGAGGCCCGGGTCCGGGGCCAGTGGCTGATATCCGTCTACTTCCCCTTCGTCCAGCTGCTGTCCTCGGGCGCCGCGGCCGCCGTACTGATCGTCGGCGCGGGCCGGGTCGAGGCCGGGACCCTCACCACCGGCGCGCTGGTCGCGTACCTGCTCTACATCGACCTGTTCTTCGCCCCCGTCCAGCAGCTCTCCCAGGTCTTCGACGGCTACCAGCAGGCCACCGTCTCCCTCGGCCGCATCCAGGGGCTGCTGCGCGAGCCCACCTCCACACCCCGCCCGGAGCGGCCCCGCGAGGTCTCCGCGCTGCGCGGGGAGATCGCCTTCGAGGGCGTCCGCTTCCAGTACGGCACCGCCGAGGAGCGGGGTGAGACGGGTGAGGCGCTGGCCGGAATAGACCTGCGCATATCCGCCGGGCAGACCGTCGCCTTCGTCGGCGAGACCGGAGCCGGCAAGTCGACGCTGGTCAAGATGGTGGCCCGGTTCTACGATCCGACCTCGGGCCGGATCACCGCCGACGGCGCCGATCTGCGGGAGCTCGACCTGACGGCGTACCGCCACCGCCTCGGTGTGGTCCCCCAGGAGTCCTACCTCTTCCCCGGGACCGTCCGCGACGCCATCGCCTACGGGCGGCCCGGGGCGAGCGACGCCGAGGTGGAGGCCGCCGCCCGCGCGGTCGGCGCCCACGACATGATCGCCACGCTCGACGGCGGCTACCTGCACACCGTCGCGGAGCGCGGACGCAACCTCTCCGCCGGGCAGCGCCAGCTGATCGCACTGGCCCGGGCCGAACTCGTCGACCCCGACGTGCTGCTGCTCGACGAGGCCACGGCCGCCCTGGACCTGGCCACGGAGGCCCAGGTCAACCTGGCCACCGACCGGCTCGCCGGCAAGCGGACCACCCTGGTGGTGGCCCACCGGCTGACCACCGCCGCCCGCGCCGACCGGGTCGTGGTCATGGACCGCGGCCGGGTCGTGGAGGACGGTACGCACACCGAACTCCTGGCGCGCGGCGGCCGGTACGCCGAGCTGTGGCGCACCTTCGCCGGGGAGGACGAGCGCGCCGCGGCCTGACGGCCGAAGGGTCAGAGCTCGCCGAAGAGCAGGTTGCCCGGGGCGTCCTCGTCGGTGCCGATGTAGTACTCGCGGACGGCGTCGAGGAGTTCGTCCACGGTCAGCGTGCCGTCGCCGTCCTTGTCGATCCGCCGGAACAGCGCCTCGGCGTCGGCGGGGCTCAGCTCCGGGTTGAAGGCCTCCTGGGCCTTGTGGAACTCCTCGGGGCTGACGCGCTGGTCGTCGTCCTTGTCGACGACCGTCAGGATGGCCTTCACCATCGGCCGGAACGAGCGGTCGTCCCTCTCGCGGCTACGTTGAGAACTGGATCGATTACCTGGCGTAATTGGCTGCGGGGTCGTGAACTCGCGTCCTCCCACTGGGGCGTTGTGGATGCACTCGTACGAAGTAGAAGGTCGCGGACCCTTGCCGACCGCAACCTTCCGGGGAGTCTGGGCGTCGTACGTGCGTACGCACGTGGTACGTACGACCGAGCGGGGGACAGGGTGTTGCACGGGTGGAGAGGATGCGGCCGATGGGTCGCGCCCCTCGGGGTGTTCACGGCGGCGCTGTGGCTCTGCGTCGGCGGGCTGTTCGCGGCGCCGCCCGCGCAGGCGGCGGCGTCGCCGGTCCGGGCCGAGCGGGCCGGCGGGGGTGGCGGGGGTGGCGCGTACGCCGAATCCGGCGGATGTGCGGGCCGCCTGGCCAGGACGCTGCCGATCGCGACGGGCGAGGTGCGCGTGTACAAGACCCACACCCAGGCGTGTGCGGTGGCCGTGGCCCGTGTCCCCGGTGAGCGGCGGGGGATGGCGGTGAGCATCCAGCCGCGCGGCGGCGCCCCGATCCGCGATATCGGGCGATTCACCCGTTACGCCGGGCCTGTCACCGTGGGTGCGATCGGCCGCTGTGTGTATGTAAAGGGGAGCGTGGGGGCCGGATCTGCCGATTCCGGCTGGATCCTGTGCTGAACGACCGGCCCAACTAGGTCTGTTCAGCAGCGCGTTCACCCCGCTAGGTTCACGGCGACCGAAGTGAACTCAAGGGGAGGGTGAATGCGCAAGACGCTCGGATGGCTGCTGTCGCTCGTGGTGCTGATCGGCACCATGGGTGCGGCCGGCTTCACGGCACAAGCGGCCACCGCCGCAGGGCCGGCGGCCGCCACGGACATCAAGGACCAGATCCTCGGCATTCCCGGGATGAGCCTGATCGAGGAGAAGCCGTACCCCGGCTACCGCTTCTTCGTACTGAACTACGAGCAGCCGGTCGACCACCGGCAGCCGGGGAAGGGCACCTTCAAGCAGCGCCTGACCCTTCTGCACAAGGACGTCTCGCGGCCGACGGTGTTCTACACCTCCGGCTACAACGTCAACACCAGCCCGCGCCGCAGTGAGCCGACGACCATCGTCGACGGCAACCAGGTGTCGCTGGAGTATCGATTCTTCACGCCCTCCCGGCCCGACCCGGCCAACTGGGCGAACCTGGACATCTGGCAGGCCGCCAGCGACCAGCACCGCATCTTCACCGCCCTGAAGAAGATCTACACCAAGAACTGGCTGGCCACGGGCGGCAGCAAGGGCGGTATGACGGCGACGTACTTCGAGCGCTTCTACCCGCGTGACATGGACGGCGTCGTCGCCTACGTCGCGCCCAACGACGTCGTCAACAACGAGGACTCGGCCTACGACCGGTTCTTCGCCAAGGTCGGCACCAAGGAGTGCCGCGACAAGCTGAACGCGGTGCAGCGCGAGGCGCTCGTGCGCCGCGAGCCGCTGGAGGCCAAGTACGCGACGGCCGCCGCCGAGAACGGCTGGACCTTCACCACCGTCGGCGACCTCGACAAGGCCTACGAGGCCGTCGTACTCGACTACGTGTGGGCCTTCTGGCAGTACAGCCTGCTCTCCGACTGCGCCTCCGTCCCGGCGGCCGCGACCGCGAGCGACCAGGAGATCTGGGACACGGTCGACGCGATCTCCGGCTTCTCCGCCTACACCGACCAGGGTCTGCAGACGTACACCCCGTACTACTACCAGGCGGGCACGCAGCTCGGCTCCCCGGACATCAAGCAGCCGCACCTGGCCGGCCTGAGCCGCTACGGCTACCAGCCGCCGCGCAACTTCGTGCCCCGCGACATCCCCATGACCTTCCAGCCGGCGGCCATGCGGGACGTGGACAACTGGGTCCGCAAGAACGCCAACCAGATGCTGTTCGTGTACGGGCAGAACGACCCGTGGGGCGCCGAACCGTTCCACCTCGGCTACGGGGTGCGCGACAGCTACGTCATGATCGCGCCGGGCGCCAACCACGGTGCGAACGTCGCCAAGCTCCTGGACGAAGAGAAGGCCCTCGCGACCGCGAAGATCCTCCAGTGGGCGGGGGTGGCCCCGGCCGCCGCGCTCGCCGACGCGCGCAGGGCGACGCCGCTGGCGGCGCCGGACGCGCAGCTCGACCAGCGTGACCTGGAGCGCGAGCCGCAGCTGCGGCCGTAACGCGCCCTGCCGGGCCGCGGGCTGACGTCTAGTAGGTCAGTCCGTGGCCCAGCGGGTAGCGGCCCGGGACCGGCACCGGGAGGCGGCCGGCCGGCCGTAGCGCCCCGGTGAGCACCCGGGCCGCCGCCCGCATCTCAGCATCGGCCCAGGAGTACGTCGCCACCTCCGCCGCGCACACCGGCAGCCGCGCCGAGTCGTACGGGTTGCGGAGCGCCACCGCGATCACCGGGACGCCGGTGGCCAGCAGATCGGCCACCAGGGTGCGCTGCGGATCGTCCCCCTCGGGGACGTTGTACGTGCACACCACCACCGCCGCGTGACCGGGCGCCGCGGCCACCGCGCGGGCGGGCGGCAGGGCCGTGGCCCGGCAGCCGAGTGCGGTCAGCTCCTCGGCCAGGACGGCGGTGGGGGGACCCGTGGTGCCGCTGGGGGAGACCGGGTCCGTCCCGGTGACCAGCAACCGGGGCCCGGCCGACGCGTCCAGCGGCAGCAGCCCGGCCGGATTGGCCAGCAGCGTCGTCGTGGCGCCCGCGATCTCGTCGGCCGCCGCCAGGTGCTCCGGGACGCCGACCACCGCGTCCACCTTGCCGGACGGGGCGCCCGCCCCGCCGAACAGGCCCAGGCGCGCCTTCAGCTCCAGGATCCGCAGCACCGACTCGTCGATCCGCTCCCGCGTCAGCTCGCCCGTCTCCACGGCCGCCAGCACGCTGCGGTACGCGAGGCCCAGGTCCGGCGGGTTCAGCAGCTGGTCGCAGCCCGCCTTCAGCGCGAGTACCGGCACCCGCTCGTCACCGTACTTCTGGCGGACCCCCGCCATGTCGAGCGCGTCGGTGACCACCACCCCCCGAAACCCCAGGCGTTCGCGCAGGATCCCGGTCACGATCGGCCGGGAGAGGGTCGCCGGGTCCCCCGAGGGATCGAGGGCCGGGAAGACGATGTGCGCCGTCATGACCGCGTCCACGCCCGCCTCCACAGCGGCCCGGAAGGGCGGCTCGTCCAGCTCCTCCCAGACGGCGCGGGTGTGCCGCATCACCGGCAGCCCGACGTGGCTGTCGGTCTCCGTGTCCCCGTGGCCCGGGAAGTGCTTGGCGGTGGCCGCGACCCCGGCCCGCTGGTAGCCGCGGACCTGGGCGGCGACCAGCTCCGCCACCGCGCCCGGGTCGGCGCCGAAGGACCGTACGCCGATCACCGGATTCGCCGGGTTCACGTTCACGTCGGCCACCGGCGCGTAGTCCTGCCGGACGCCCATGGCCGCCAGCTCGGCCCCCGCGATGCGCGCGGCCCGGCGGGCACCGGCGGCGGAACCGGTCGCGTTGTGCTGCGCGCCGAGCGCCATCGCCCCCGGGAACAGCGTCGCGGGCTTGCCGATGCGGGCGACGACGCCGTGCTCCTGGTCGGTCGAGAGCAGCAGCGGGATCCCGGGACCGGCGGCGAGGGCGGCCTCCTGGAGACCGGCCGACAGCGCCGCGATCTGGTGCGGGCTACGGGTGTTGTGCGCCCAGGCGAAGTAGATGATCCCGCCGAGGTGGTAGCGGGAGACCAGCTCGGCCGCCGTGCGCACCCCGAACAGCTCCTGGTTCTTCGCCGCGTCCGCCGGGTCGGGGTCGGTCGCCGAATGCCCGTACGCCCGGGAGACGAAGAGCTGCCCGACCTTCTCGGCGAGGCTCATCCGGTCGACCAGGCGGCGCAGCGCCGCGTCGAGCCGGCGGCCGGGCGGGAGCGCGTCGGGGGCCAGGCGGGCCGCCGCGGCGTCGGCCGCGGCGGAGGGGGCCCCGGCGGCCGTGACGGCGGCCATGGCGGCCGCGGCGAGCAGGGTCCGGCGGGAAGCGTGGTACGGCACCCGCCGGACCCTACTGCGGGCCCGCGTCCCGCGGGCCCCGGACACTCGGGAGGTCCCCCGGATGACTCGCTACGGGGTCCAGTGCTCCTGCAAGGTCCGTACCGCCTCGGTGATCGCGGGGCGGCGGGCCGCCCCGGTCCGCCACAGCGCGTACAGCCGGCGTACGGGGCCGGGCTCCAGCGGCACGGCCACCGCGCCCGGCGGCAGCGCGCCGGTGCCCAGCCGGGGCACCACCGCCACCCCGAGCCCGGCCGCGACCAGGGCGACGATGGTGTGGTTCTCCTCCGCCACGTGCGCGATGTCGGGCTCGAATCCGGCCGTGCGCAGGGTCCGCATCAGCCAGTCGTGGCAGACCCGGCCGGGCGGCTGGCACACCCAGCGCTGGCCGCCGAGGTCGCTGCGGCGGACGACGGAGCGCTCGGTGAACGGATGCCCGCTCGGCACGACCAGGTCGCAGAGGTCGTCCCCGATCACCGCCTGCTCGACCCCTTCGGGGGCCGGCAGCGGCGCGATGTCCCAGTCGTGGGCCACCGCCAGGTCGGTGACGCCCCGGGCCACCAGGTCCACCGACAGGTGCGGGTCCACCTCGGTGAGCCGGACGTCGAGGGCCGGATGGCGGCGGGCCAGATCGGCCAGCACCCCCGGCAGCAGCCCGCGCGCCGCGGAGGCGAACGCGGCCACGGTCAGCAGCCCGCTCGGCTGTCCGCGCCGCTCCTCCAGGGTGGTCTCGGCGCGCTCCACGATCGCCAGCAACTCCTGGGCCGTGTCGGCCAGATGGCGGGCCTCCTCGGTGAGGGCGACCCCGCGCCCGCGCCGCTCCAGCAGGGTGGTGCGGGTCTCCCGCTCCAGCTTGGAGATCTGCTGCGAGACCGCCGAAGGGGTGTAGCCGAGGGCGGCCGCGGCGCCGGCGACCGAGCCGTGGACGGAGACGGCGTGCAGGGCGCGCAGCCGGAACAGGTCGAGCATGCGCCAAGCGTAAGCAATGCTTCATCCATCCCGGAAGAGATCTGCGCTGGTGCTACACGATCAGGGCGCCGATGCTCGGAACATGCGTCCCGTACACACCGCACTCGCCGTGCTCGTCGCCGCCGTCTGGGGCTTCAACTTCGTCGTCATCCAGATCGGACTCGGCCACTTCCCGCCGCTGCTCCTGTCCGCGCTGCGCTTCCTCGTCGCCGCGCTGCCCGCCGTGTTCTTCGTCGGCCGGCCCAAGGTCGCCTGGAAGTGGATCATCGGGGTGGGCGTGGCCCTCGGCATCGCCAAGTTCGGCCTGCTCTTCACCGGGATGGCCGCCGGGATGCCGGCCGGGCTGTCCTCCCTCGTCCTGCAGGTCCAGGCCGTCTTCACCGCCGTACTCGCCGCGGTCGTACTGCGCGAACGGCCCGGCCGGGTACGGCTGCTCGGCATGGGCGTGGCGCTCGCCGGGATCGGGGTGGCCGCCGTGGACGGGGGCACGTCCGGACCGGTGCTCGGCTTTACGCTGGTCGTCGCGGCCGCCGCCTGCTGGGGCGTCTCCAACGTCCTGACCCGCAGGGCCTCGCCGCCCGACGCGCTGAACTTCATGGTGTGGGTGTGCACGGTCCCGGTGCTGCCGCTGTTCGCGCTCTCGGCCCTGCTGGAGGGGCCCGAGCGGGACCTGGCCGCGCTGCGCGCCCTGGACTGGTCCGGGGCCGCCGTCATCGGCTACGTGGCCTGGGTGTCCACCGTCTTCGGCTTCGGGGCCTGGGGCTACCTGCTGCGCCGTTACCCGGCCTCCTCGGTGGCGCCGTTCTCGCTGCTTGTCCCGGTGTTCGGGATGTCCTCGGCGGCCCTGGTGCTGGGGGAGTCCGTCTCGGGCCTGCGCTGGCTGGCGGCCGTACTCCTGGTCGGCGGGGTGGCCCTCACCTCGCTGGCCCCCGCGCGCGCCTCGAACCGTACGGGGGTCGGTTCGGGCGTCAGCGCGGGGAGCCCTCCTGCAGCGGCAGTCGCCAGTCCTGCCCCGTGAGGGTGACGCCGTACGAGCGGTACGGGCGCTCGGCGACCAGGGTGAAGCCGGCCCGCAGGCAGAGCGCGCGGGCTTCGGCCAGCACGTCGTCGGCCCACAGTGCGAGCTCGCGGTAGCCGACCGAGCGGGCGAAGCCGACGACCGTGTCGACCAGCAGGGAGCCGACGCCGCGGCCGCGCTCCTCCGGGTCTACCAGGAGCAGCCGCAGCCGGGCGGTACCGGGCGCGCCGTCCTCCCGGACGCACATCACCGAGCCGACCGGACGCCCGTCCAGCTCGGCGATCCAGACGCGTTCCAGGTAGGGGTCGTGGTCCTCGGCGAACTCCGCGACGACCCGGGCCACCATGCCCTCGAAGTCGGTGTTCCAGCCGTACTCGGCGGCGTACAGCGCGCCGTGGCGCTGCACGATCCACCCCAGGTCCCCCGGCTGCGGGTCCCGTAGCCGCACGCTCTCAGCCATGCGCCAACTCTAGGGGCGCAGGCGGCCGCGGGCCACGCCGTCGTCGTCATCGTCTCGCTCCACTCGTGCCTGAAATACGACTTCTGTGCTGATTCACCGGCACTTTGAGTAGGCGTTGGGTAACGGAAAGGCAAAACTGTGGATCCGGGTGCAACCCTCCGGCGGAATTGCGGGTCGTATGGTGCGTCGGTACTTCCGGGAGGGGATCTGGGGGGATCGGGAAGTCCGGCACGGGAGGGGTAACCGTGACAGGGGTCCGGCCGCGAGGCTGGACCCCTTTCTCGTACCGTCCACAGGCATGACGCGTTGTCGGCGCCGGACGGTAGCTTCGTGCCATGGCAACCAACGGGGCGGCGGTACAACTGGCTGTGGTCGAGGGGGTGCTCGAACGCATCACCTACGCCAACGAGGAGAGCGGGTACACGGTCGCCCGCGTCGACACCGGCCGGGGCAGCGGTGACCTGCTCACCGTCGTCGGCTCGCTCCTCGGCGCCCAGCCCGGCGAATCCCTGCGCATGGAGGGCCGCTGGGGCTCCCACCCGCAGTACGGCCGGCAGTTCACGGTGGAGAACTACTCCACGCTCCTGCCCGCGACCATCCAGGGCATCCGCCGCTACCTGGGCTCCGGTCTTATCAAGGGCATCGGCCCGAAGATCGCCGACCGGATCGTGGAGCACTTCGGCCTCGACACCCTCGACGTCATCGAGGACGAGCCCAAGCGGCTCATCGAGGTGCCCGGTCTCGGTCCCAAGCGGACCAAGCTGATCGGCGAGGCCTGGGAGGAGCAGAAGGCCATCAAGGAAGTCATGGTCTTCCTCCAGGGCGTCGGCGTCTCCACCTCCATCGCGGTGCGCATCTACAAGAAGTACGCCGACGCCTCCATCTCCGTGGTGAAGAACCAGCCCTACCGGCTCGCCGCCGACGTGTGGGGCATCGGCTTCCTCACCGCCGACCGCATCGCCCAGGCCGTCGGGATCCCGCACGACAGCCCCGAGCGGGTCAAGGCCGGGCTCCAGTACGCCCTGTCCCAGTCCGCCGACCAGGGTCACTGCTTCCTGCCCGAGGACCGGCTCATCGCCGACGGGGTCAAGCTGCTCCAGGTGGACACCGGGCTGGTGATCGACTGCCTGGCCGAGCTCGCCGCCGATCCGGAGGGCGTCGTACGGGAGCCCGTACCCGATCCCCAGGGCGGTCCGGATCCGCTGACCGCCGTGTATCTGGTGCCCTTCCACCGGGCCGAGCTCTCGCTGGTCGGGCAGGTGCGCCGGCTCCTGTACGCCGAGGACGACCGGATGCCCGGCTTCAAGGACGTGGACTGGGACAAGGCGCTGGGCTGGCTCGCCGGGCGGACCGGGGCCGAGCTCGCCCCCGAGCAGCGGGACGCGGTCAAGCTGGCGCTGACCCGCCGGGTCGCCGTCCTCACCGGCGGGCCCGGCTGCGGCAAGTCCTTCACCGTGCGCTCCATCGTCGAGCTGGCCCGGGCCAAGAAGGCCAAGGTGGTGCTCGCCGCCCCCACCGGCCGGGCGGCGAAGCGGCTGGCCGAGCTCACCGGGGCCGAGGCCTCCACGGTGCACCGGCTGCTGGAGCTCAAACCGGGCGGGGACGCCGCGTACGACCGGGACCGGCCGCTGGACGCCGACCTGGTCGTCGTCGACGAGGCCTCGATGCTGGACCTGCTGCTGGCCAACAAGCTGGTCAAGGCCGTGGCACCGGGTACACACCTGCTGCTCGTGGGAGACGTGGACCAACTGCCGTCGGTGGGCGCGGGCGAGGTGCTGCGCGACCTGCTGGCCGAGGGCGGCCCGGTGCCCGCGGTCCGGCTGACCCGGATCTTCCGGCAGGCCCAGCAGTCGGGCGTGGTCACCAACGCCCACCGGATCAACACCGGCGTACCGCCCATCACGGACGGGCTGCCGGACTTCTTCCTCTTCCCCGAGGAGGACACGGAGGCGGCCGGGGTGCTCGCCGTGGACGTCGCGGCGCGAAGGATCCCGGCACGGTTCGGGCTCGACCCGCGCCGGGACATCCAGGTGCTCGCGCCCATGCACCGCGGTCCGGCGGGCGCCGGAAACCTCAACGGCCTGCTCCAGCAGGCCATTACGCCGGCCCGGCCGAACCTCCCGGAGAAGCGCTTCGGCGGCCGGGTGTTCCGGGTGGGCGACAAGGTCACCCAGATCCGCAACAACTACGAGAAGGGGGCCAATGGTGTCTTCAACGGCACGGTCGGCGTGGTCACCGGCCTCGACCTGGACGAACAGCGCCTGACGGTGCGCACGGAGGAGGACGAGGAGATCGGCTACGAGTTCACGGAGCTCGACGAGCTGGCCCACGCCTACGCCGTCACCATCCACCGCTCCCAGGGCAGTGAATATCCCGCCGTGGTGATCCCGGTCACGACCGGCGCTTGGATGATGCTCCAGCGAAATCTTCTCTACACGGCGGTGACCAGGGCGAAGAAACTGGTCGTCCTCGTCGGGTCCCGCAAGGCCCTTGGCCAGGCTGTGCGTACGGTTTCCGCAGGCAGGAGGTACACGGCGGTCGCTCCCAGACTGTCCGGCCGGATACCGGTGGGAAACATCACCTAAATGATCGATCATTTGGGGTTCCGACAACCGTCGGGGAGGGGCAGGATGAGCGGGTTGACGGCACTCAGTGCCGTCAAATGGACCAAACGCCGACCCCGAGTGCACTCTCCTGCGCCAAATGGGGGAAGGTAGAGGCAGTCAGGGCACCTCGAAGAAGAGGCACTACGTCGGTGAGGGATGACGTGAGCGACAACTCTGTAGTACTCCGGTACGCGGACGGTGAATACACCTACCCGGTGGTCGAGAGCACCGTCGGTGACCAGGGCTTCGACATCTCGAAGCTGCGGGCCCAGACCGGGCTCGTCACCTTGGACAGTGGCTACGGCAACACCGCCGCCTACAAGTCCGCGATCACCTACCTCGACGGTGAGCAGGGCATCCTGCGCTACCGCGGCTACCCGATCGAGCAGCTGGCCGAGCGTTCGACCTTCATCGAGGTCGCGTACCTGCTGATCAACGGTGAGCTGCCGACCGTCGACCAGCTCGCGTCTTTCCGCAACGAGATCACCCAGCACACGCTGCTGCACGAGGACGTGAAGCGCTTCTACGACGGCTTCCCGCGCGACGCGCACCCGATGGCGATGCTGTCCTCCGTGGTCAGCGCGCTGTCGACGTTCTACCAGGACAGCCACAACCCGTTCGACGAGAAGCAGCGCCACCTCTCGACGATCCGGCTGCTGGCCAAGCTCCCGACGATCGCGGCGTACGCGTACAAGAAGTCGGTCGGCCACCCGGTGGTCTACCCGCGCAACGACCTCGGCTACGTCGAGAACTTCCTGCGCATGACCTTCTCCGTGCCGGCCCAGGAGTACGACCTGGACCCGGTCGTGGTCTCGGCGCTCGACAAGCTGCTGATCCTGCACGCGGACCACGAGCAGAACTGCTCGACCTCCACCGTGCGTCTGGTGGGCTCCTCGCAGGCGAACATGTTCGCCTCGATCTCCGCCGGCATCTCGGCCCTGTGGGGTCCGCTGCACGGTGGCGCCAACCAGTCCGTTCTGGAGATGCTCGAAGGCATCAAGAACGACGGCGGCGACGTCGACGCCTTCATCCGCAAGGTGAAGAACAAGGAAGACGGCGTCCGCCTGATGGGCTTCGGGCACCGCGTCTACAAGAGCTTCGACCCCCGGGCGAAGATCATCAAGGCGGCGGCGCACGACGTCCTCTCGGCGCTCGGCAAGAGCGACGAGCTGCTCGACATCGCGCTCAAGCTGGAAGAGCACGCGCTGGCCGACGAGTACTTCGTCTCGCGCAACCTCTACCCGAACGTGGACTTCTACACCGGCCTGATCTACCGGGCCATGGGCTTCCCGACCGAGATGTTCACCGTGCTCTTCGCGCTCGGCCGCCTTCCCGGCTGGATCGCCCAGTGGCACGAGATGATCAAGGAGCCGGGTTCCCGCATCGGCCGCCCGCGCCAGATCTACACCGGCGAGGTCCTGCGCGACTTCGTCCCGGTCGAGGCCCGCTGACCCGAGGCTTCCCCCGCTCGGCCAGCCCTCGTGGCCGGCCGGGCCGACGCTCGCGAAAAGCGCCCCGCCGTCGATCCCCCCACGGGTCGACGGTCGGGGCGCTTTCCTTTCCCCGGAACGGATTCCCCCCACGGGACCCGAACCGGGGCGTCGGTGTCTGCCGGGACCCGTATCGGGTCGGGAGGGCCGCTCAAAGCTTCCCGCGGGCACGCGTCCCGGCCGGCTGATGCCCCCGGACGTCCCCCAAGACCTCCGCGGAACGTCCCCCAAGACGTTCCTGGCATCGCCCCATTAGACCCGTCACGACCCCGAATGGTTACGTTGCGATCACTGTGATCTGCGTCTCGTGTGAAGAACCTGTGTGCTCGATGCGAAGGCGAACCGCTAGCGGAAGGACCTCAACCGGAGGCTGTTGGTCACCACGAAGACGGATGAGAAGGCCATCGCGGCCCCCGCGATCATCGGGTTGAGCAGTCCGGCGGCTGCCAGCGGCAGGGCCGCCACGTTGTAGCCGAAGGCCCAGAACAGGTTGCCCTTGATGGTGGCCAGGGTCCGGCGGGACAGCCGGATCGCGTCCGCCGCCACCCGCAGGTCTCCCCGTACGAGGGTCAGGTCGCCCGCCTCGATGGCCGCGTCCGTGCCGGTGCCCATGGCCAGGCCCAGATCGGCCTGGGCGAGCGCGGCCGCGTCGTTGACCCCGTCGCCGACCATCGCGACCGTACGGCCCTCGGCCTGGAGGCGGCGTACGACCTCCACCTTGTCCTGCGGGAGCACCTCGGCGATCACCTGGTCGATGCCGACCTCGCGGGCCACCGTCTCGGCGACGGCCTTGTTGTCACCGGTCAGCAGGACCGGGGTGAGGCCCAGTGCCCGCAGCCGGGCGACGGCCTCGGCACTGGTCTCCTTGACCGCGTCGGCCACGGTCAGCACCCCGCGCGCCGCGCCGTCCCAGGCCACCAGGACGGCGGTGCCGCCCGCCTCCTCGGCAGCCGACTTGGCCTGCGCGAGCTTTGCCGGCAGGGCGATCGACCAGTCCGCCAGCAGCTGCTCGCGGCCCACAAGGACGGCGTGTCCGTCGACGACGCCCTGGACACCGAGCCCGGCGACGTTCTCGAAGCTCTCGGGGACCGGCAGGTCGCCGGCCCTGTCGGCCGCCGCGACGGCGACGGCCCGGGCGATCGGGTGTTCCGAGGAGTGCTCCAGGGATCCGGCGAGGCGCAGCAGCTCGCGCTCGTCGGTGCCTTCCGCGGTGAAGACGCCGGCGAGGGTCATCCGGCCGGTGGTGACGGTCCCGGTCTTGTCCAGGACGACGGTGTCCACGCGCCGGGTGGACTCAAGGACCTCGGGACCCTTGATCAGGATGCCGAGCTGCGCGCCCCGGCCGGTGCCGACCATGAGCGCGGTCGGCGTGGCCAGGCCGAGGGCGCACGGGCAGGCGATGATCAATACGGCGACGGCGGCCGTGAACGCGGCGGTCGGGTCGTCGGTGATCAGCAGCCAGGTGGCCCAGGTGCCCAGCGCGAGCAGCAGGACGACGGGCACGAAGACGGCGGAGATCCGGTCGGCGAGCCGCTGGACCTCGGCCTTGCCGTTCTGCGCGTCCTCGACCAGCTTGGCCATCCGGGCGAGCTGGGTGTCGGCGCCGATCCGGGTGGCCTCGACGACCAGGCGGCCGGCGGCGTTGACGGTGGCGCCGGTGACGGAGTCGCCGACCGTGACCTCGACGGGGACGGATTCGCCGGTCAGCATGGACGCGTCCACCGCGGAGCTCCCCTCGACGACCGTGCCGTCGGTGGCGATCTTCTCGCCGGGACGGACGACGAACCGGTCGCCGACCGCGAGCGCGCCCACCGGTATGCGGACCTCCCGGCCCTCGCGCAGCACGGCGACGTCCTTGGCGCCGAGTTCGAGCAGGGCCTTCAGCGCGGCGCCGGCCTTCCGCTTGGAGCGGGCCTCCAGGTAGCGGCCGAGCAGGATGAAGCTGACGACCCCGGCCGCGACCTCCAGGTATATGGCGGAGGAGCCGTCGGTGCCCGTCGCTGCCGATCCGGGGGTGAAGTCGAATCCGTGCCGCATGCCCGGCATGCCGGCGTGACCGAAGAACAGGGCCCACAGTGACCAGGCGAAGGCGGCCAGCGTGCCGATCGAGACCAGGGTGTCCATGGTGGCGGCGCCGTGCCGGGCGTTGGTCCAGGCGGCCCTGTGGAAGGGGAGGGCGCCCCAGACGACGACGGGGGCGGCGAGGGTCAGCGAGAGCCACTGCCAGTTGTCGAACTGGAGGGCCGGGATCATCGAGAACAGGACGACGGGGAGGGCGAGGGCGGCCGAGACCAGCAGCCGCTGGCGCAGCGCGGCCGGCTCGGGGTCCCGTACGGCCGGCGAGGCTTCGTCCGGGGCGCCGAGGCCCGGTTCCGGTTCCGGCGGCGGGGGCTCCTCGGCGGTGTATCCGGTCTTCACGACGGTCGCGATGAGGTCGGCGACCCGTACGTCGCCCGCGTACGAGACCTTCGCCTTCTCGGTGGCGTAGTTCACCGTGGCGGTGACCCCGTCCATCCGGTTCAGCTTCTTCTCGATGCGGGCCGCGCAGGAGGCGCAGGTCATCCCGCCGATCGTGAGCTCGACCGCCGTTATGGGTCCGTCGTGCACTGTGCTGGTCATGTTCCGGCTCCAGGGGGAGGGCCGGGGCGTACGGAATCCAGTATGAGCTGGCCGGCACGCCCCGGCAGGGTACTGCCGAAGGGGAGGCGCTCAGGCCTGACCGGCGAACTCGTAGCCCGCCTCGTCCACGGCGGCGCGTACGTCCTCCTCGGCCAGCGGGGCGGCGGAGGTCACGGTGACCTCGCCGGTCGCGGCGACGGCCTTGACCGAGCTGACGCCCGGCAGGGCGGAGAGTTCGGCGGTCACCGCGCCCTCGCAGTGCCCGCAGGTCATGCCGGTCACCCGGTAGACGGTGGTGGTCTGGGTGTCCGTCTCGGCGGTCATGTCGTTCTCCTCTTCGAGGGTGCGTGCGGTCGCCGGGGAACGGCGAGTCGCTCCACCGTCCTCCCGACACTCCGAGACTATACCCCTAGGGGGTATGGATGCGAGTATCTGCGCCTGCTCTTTTGGGGTGGCCGAGCCGGATGAAACGTATGCAAGTGGGTGATATGGGCCGCCTGGGAGCCTTCGCGGTCACCGGGAGTGGGTCGGGGTGATCACCGGCTCCAGGTAGCGCAGCAGGACGATCTTCAGCTCCGCGACGTAGGCGGCGCGCTCGGCGCCCTCGTGCGCCAGGATCAGGTCCAGGGACGACTTGAAGATGCCCAGGATCATGTTCGCGGTGCGGGTGAGCTCGGCGGGCGAGGCCTCGGGGCAGAAGGTGCGCAGCACCCCCTCGACCCGGGCGAGCAGGCCGGAGTGCAGCTCCTCGTGCTCCTGGGCGATGCCCGGGATGCCGGTCCCGTGCATGAGCGCCCAGAAGGCCGGGTTCTCGCAGTTGAAGGCGATGAAGGGGTCCAGGACGGCGTCGAGCAGCTCGGGCAGCGGGCGGTCCAGGTTCTCGGGCAGGAAGGCCTGTCCGTGCATCTCGTTCGCGCGCTGCATCAGCTGGCCGCCGAGCTCGACCGCGATGGCCTCCTTGTTCGGGAAGAACTGGTAGAGCGTGCCCGGTGACACGCCGGCCTCCCGGGCGATGGCGTTGGTGCTGGCCGCGGCGTACCCGGTGCGGCAGAACACTCCGGCGGCGGCCGACAGCAGCTGGGAGATCCGTCGCTCACCGCGCGCCTGTCGGCGGCGTGGAGCGGTGTCTTTTTCACCGCTTTCAGTTGTTTTGCCCTTGGGAGTTCCCGGCATGTCCAATCCCTTGCTTCCCGTGGGTGATTGACAAACGCGAGTGATCGCTCGCATTCTGAGGAAACGCGAGCGACTGCTCGTGTTTGCCAGTCTATTTGGCCTGGCAATCACGGTGAAGGGGACACCGAGTCATGTCCGAAGTCAAGAATCCGCCGTCGCCCGGGGAGAGCGGCAGGTGGACCCGGTTCGTCACGGCCCGGCCGCGGCTTTCGCTGCTGCTTGCCCTGGTGGTCACGGCACTGGCCGTGTTCGCGGGCGGCGGCGTCGCCGACCGGATGGGCAGTGGCGGCTGGGAGGACCCGGGCGCCCAGTCCACCTATGCCGCCGCGGCCCTGGAGCGCGAGTTCCCGGCCTCCCAGCCCAATCTGCTGCTGCTCGTGGACGCCCGGGCGGGGACCGCCGGGGTGGATGATCCCGCCGTCGCCGCCGAGGCGGAGCGGCTGGCCGCGCAACTCGCCGCGGAGCAGGGGGTCGCCGGCGTCGGTTCGTACTGGCGCACCGGGCTGCCCGCGCTGCGCTCGCAGGACGGCCGGCAGGCCCTGATCGCGGCCAGGGTGCTGGGCGACCAGAAGGCCGCCACCGAGGTGCTGGAGCGGATCGCCCCGCGCTACCGGGGCGAACACGGGCCGGTGAGCGTCTCCCTCGGCGGGCCCGCGGCGGTCCAGCGTGAGGTGACCTCGACCATCCAGGAGGATCTGCTGCGCGCCGAGCTGATCGCGCTGCCGGTCACCCTCGTCCTGCTCATCCTCGTCTTCGGCAGCGCCGTCGCGGCCCTGCTGCCGCTCGGCGTCGGCATCGTGGCCATCCTCGGCACCAACGCGGTGCTGCGCGGCCTGACCGAGATCACCGACGTCTCCGTCTTCGCCCAGAACCTGACCACGGCGCTCGGTCTCGGACTCGCCATCGACTACGCCCTGTTCATCGTCCGCAGGTTCCGCGAGGAACTCGCCGGCGGTCGGGATCCGGTGGCCGCCGTCGGGGCCACCTTGCGCACCGCGGGGCGCACCGTGCTGTTCTCCGCGCTGACCGTCGCGGTCTCGCTCTCGGCGATGATGTTCTTCCCGATGTACTTCCTGCGCTCCTTCGCCTACGCCGGGGTCGCGGTGGTCCTGCTCGCGGCGGCGGCCGCGCTCACCCTGCTGCCGGCGGCCCTGGTGCTGCTGGGCGATCGGGTCAACTCCCTGGACCTGCGCCGCCTGTGGCGCCGGGGTCACACGGCCGACGCCACGGCGGAAGAGGGTCGGGGCTGGGGGCGGGCTGCCGCGCTGGTGATGCGCCGGGCCCCGGTGTTCGTGGTGGCCACCACGGCGGGGCTGCTGCTCCTCGGACTGCCCTTCCTCGGCGTGAAGTTCGGCACCGTGGACGACCGGCAGCTGCCGAAGACCGCGGAGTCGCACGTGGTCCAGCAGCACATCCGGGACGGCTTCCCGGGCAGCCCCGGTGGCGGGCTCACCGTGCTCGCCGAGGGGGCGGCCGGGCCCGCCGAGCTCGCCGCCTACCGGGACCGCCTGGCCGTCCTGCCCGGTGTGGTCCGTGTCGACGGGCCGGTGAGCGGCGGGGCCGGGGCGCGGTACGCGTACTTCTCGGTGACCGCCGAGGGCGAGACGGTCGGGCCGCAGGCCCAGGACCTGGTCGGCGAGGTGAGGCAGGTCGAGGCCGGCTTCCGGACCTCGGTGACCGGACAGGCGGCGAGGCTCGTCGACGCCCAGGAGGCCATCGCGGATGCTCTGCCCGCCGCGCTGGCCCTGGTGGTGCTCGCCACGCTCCTGCTGGTGTTCCTGCTCACCGGAAGCCTTCTGATACCGGTCCAGGCGGTGCTCCTCAACGCGCTGAGCCTGACCGCGATGTTCGGGGCGGTGGTGTGGGTCTTCCAGGAGGGGCACCTCTCCGGACTGCTCTCCTTCACCTCCACCGGGGACATAGAGACCACCCTGCCGGTGCTGATGTTCTGCATCGCCTTCGGACTCTCCATGGACTACGGGGTGTTCCTCATATCCCGGATCAAGGAGGAGCACGACCGGACCGGGGACCACGAGGGGGCCGTGCGCACCGGACTGGCCCGCACCGGCGGGCTGATCACCGCGGCGGCCGTGATCCTGGCCGTGGTCATGGTGGCCATCGGTACCTCGCGGGTGACCAACACCAAGATGCTGGGCCTCGGGATCGCGCTGGCGGTGCTGATGGACGCCATGGTCGTGCGCAGCCTCCTGGTCCCGGCGGTCATGAAGCTGACCGGGAAGGCCACCTGGTGGGCGCCGGGTCCGCTGCGCAGGCTGCACGAAAGGTTCGGGCTGAGCGAGGGGGAGTCGCTGCCGCCGGCGGAGGTGACCGCCGAGCCGGAGCGGGTGCCTGCCGGGACCGCCTAGCGTGGCCTCGGGGGACGGGGCCCGGGTGGGCCCCGTCCCCGAGTGAGGAGTGGGGGGTGAGCGGGGTCAGTCCTTGTGGCGGCCCCGGTTGCCGGGGCGGCGGGCCACCCAGGTGCGGATCGTTTCGGCGTACCAATAGGGCTTGCCGCCCTCCATATGATCGGGCGGGGGGAGCAGCCCGTGCTTGCGGTAGGAGCGCACGGTGTCCGGCTGGACCCGGATGTGGGCAGCGATCTCCTTGTACGACCACAGCTGTCGGTCGCTCATTGCACGACACCTCCTTGTCCACGCCGCGGGGTCGGCCGGAAGGCCGTCGGGGGAGCCGGGGTGTGGACAGTGACGATCACTCGGGTTGTGCCCGGGGAACGACGCTGGGTGAGGGCAGGGGAGGGGCTGTGGGACGGCTGTGACGCAAGGCCCGCGTAATGCGGACATGTGTGACACAAAGGCGACCCCTGTGACGGAAACGGCACAAGGGTCGCCGGGCAGGAAGGCGGGGAGACGGGGTCAGCGGTAGAGGGCCGGCCGTTCCACCAGCTCCACCGGGGTCCGTACACCGGTGCGCGCGGCCGCGAGGCCCGCCTCCGAGACGGCGGCCGCCGCGTAGCCGTCCCACGCGTCCGGTCCGGCCACCGTGCCCCGCGCGGCCGCGGCCACCCAGCTGCGCAGCTGCCGGTCGTAGGCGTCGGCGAAGCGCACGGTGAAGTCCTGGTCGATCTCGCCGCCCCAGCGGCCCGCCGACTGGACCACCATCGCGTGGCCGTCGCCGATCCGGGCGCTGCCCCGCTCGCCGACGGCCTCGCACTGCACCTGGTAGCCGAAGCCGCAGTTGACGAAGATCTCCACGTCGACGACGGCCCCGCCGGAAGTTTCCAGCAGCACCAGCCGGGGATCGCGCAGCCCCTCGGGAGCCGCCGAGGACGGAGTGGGGGAGAGCACGGTGACCGCGGTGATCTCCTGCCCCAGCAGCCAGCGGGCCGCGTCCACTTCGTGCACCACCGAGTCGCTGATCAGCATGTCGCTGGTGAAGAAGGACGGCGAGGCGGCGTTGCGGTGGCGGCAGTGCAGGAAGAGCGGCCGTCCGATCCCGTCCGCGTCCAGCAGCTCCTTCAGCCGCCCGTACTCGGCGTCGTACCGGCGCATGAAACCCACCTGCACCAGGCGCCGCCCCAGCCGCCGCTCGGCCTCCATCACGCGTACCGCCCCCGCCGGGTCCGGGGTGAGCGGCTTCTCGCACAGCACCGGCAGCCCGCGTTCCAGGGCCAGCCCGATGGCCTCCTCGTGGGCGGGTCCGGGAGAGGCGATCAGTACGGCCTCCACCCCGGGCGCCGCTATCGCGGCCGCCGGGTCGGTGTGCGCGCCCGCGCCGTCCAAGGCGCCCGCGACCTCCTTGACCCGGTCCCCGTCCGGGTCGGCCACGGCCACCACCCGGGCCCCGCCGACGGTCCGGCCGATCCTGCGTACGTGGTCGGCGCCCATCTTCCCCGTGCCGATGACGGCGATACCGAGCGTGCTCATGTCGTGTTCCTCCCGGGAAGAGTCAGCGGGCGCCACAGGAGCGCAGGTAGGCGCGGGTGCGGCGGGCGATCGGCAGCGGCCGGTCGGGCTCGCAGGGGTACATGTCCTGTTCCACGATGGCGAACAGGTCCACGCCGAGCCGCTGGGCCGCCGCCAGCACCGGTTCCAGCACCGGCACCCCGGACGGCGGTTCGCACATCACCCCGCGGCCCACCGCCGGGCCGAAGGGCAGCTGCTCCGCGACGACTTCGGCGAGGATCCGCGGGTCCACCTGCTTGAGGTGGAGGTAGCCGATCCGCTCGCCGAAGGTCTCGATCGCCCGGACGCTGTCGCCCCCGCAGTACGCGTAATGTCCGGTGTCCAGGCACAGCGAGACCAGGCCCGGATCGGTGGCGTCGAGGAAGCGCGCCACGTTCGAAGGGGTGTCGATGTGCGTGTCGGCGTGCGGGTGCACCACGATCCGCAGCCCGTACCGGTCCTGCACCTCCCGGCCCAGCCGCTCGGTCTGGGAGGCCAGTTCACGCCATTGACCGGGGGTGAGGACGCGGTCCTCCAGCACCTCGCCGGTCTTGTCGTCCCGCCAGAAGGAGGGGATGACCACGAGATGGGCCGCGCCCATGGCCTGGGTGAGCGCCGCGATCCGCGACACGTGCTCCCAGGTGTCCTCCCATACGGCGGGCCCGTGATGGAGTCCGGTGAAGACCGTTCCGGCCGAGACCCGCAGCCCGCGCTTGGCCGTCTCCTCGGCGAGTCGTGCGGGATCGGTGGGCAGATAGCCGTAGGGGCCGAGCTCGATCCACTCGTACCCGGCGTCGGCGACCTCGTCGAGGAACCGCTCCCAGGGCGTCTGGCGGGGGTCGTCGGGAAACCAGACACCCCAGGAGTCCGGAGCCGAACCGACGCGGATACGGGTCAACGCGGGCGGGGAGGACGTCATAGCGGCCACCTTAGGGTGCGAGGCTCGAAGGGACGGTGAGGACGAGTGGGACGAGTGGGACGAGTGGGACGAGTGGGAGGACTGGACGTGACCGGCGATCCGATCGGGTTCGACCTGATCACGATGGGGCGGATCGGGGTGGATCTCTACCCGCTGACGACCGGCGTACCACTGGCCGAGGCCGAGACCTTCGGCAAGTTCCTGGGCGGCTCCCCGGCCAACGTGGCCGTCGCCGCCGCCCGGCTGGGGCGGCGGGTGGCGGTGATCACCCGTACCGGCGCGGACCCGTTCGGCGCCTATCTGCGCGCCGAGCTGCGGGGGTTCGGCGTGGACGACCGGTGGGCGACGGAGGTCTCCGGGCTCCCCACACCGATCACGTTCTGCGAGATCTTCCCGCCCGACCGCTTCCCGCTGTACTTCTACCGGCTGCCGAAGGCCCCCGATCTGGAGATCGAGGCGGAGGAGCTGGACCTGGAGGCGGTACGGGAGGCCCGGGTGTTCTGGATGACGGGCACCGGCCTGAGCGAGGAGCCGAGCCGCGCCGCCACCCTGGCGGCGCTGGACGTCCGGGCGAAGTCCGGGACCACGGTCTTCGACCTGGACTGGCGGCCGATGCTGTGGCGCGAGAAACCCGGCCCGTACTACGAGCGGGCGCTGGCCGGGGCGACGGTGGCCGTCGGCAACGCCGAGGAGTGCGCGATCGCCACCGGCGAGTGGGAGCCGTACGCGGCGGCGCGGGCGCTGCTCGCGGCCGGGGTGGAACTGGCGGTGGTCAAGCGGGGCCCGGAGGGAGTGCTGGCGGTCCACCGCGACGGCACGGTGGCCGAGGTCCCCCCGGTGCCGGTGGAGGTGGTCAACGGGCTCGGCGCGGGCGATGCGTTCGGGGGCGCGCTGTGCCACGGGCTGCTCGCCGGATGGGAGCTGGAGCGGGTCATGCGTTTCGCGAACGCGGCCGGGGCGATCGTGGCTTCGCGGCTGGCGTGTTCGACCGCGATGCCGTTTCCGCCCGAGGTGGAGGAGGTGTTGGGCCGTGCCGATGGTGTCTGAGTGGGGGATGGAATGGACGAGGCTGGTGGTCCTGGCGCTGGAGCCGGGGGAGGTGTACGCGCACGCGTGCCGGGATGCGGAGTGGATCGTGCTCCCTCTCTCGGGCAGCTGCCAGGTCCGCTGCTGGGGCTCCGCCCCGGACCGCGGGTCCGGCGGCGGACCGGACGTCTTCGAACTGCGCGGGAGGGCTGAGGTGTTCGACGCCGTCACCGACTTCGCCTACCTGCCGCGGGACGGTTACGCGGAGGTCGTTTCGGCCGGGGGCGGGCGGTTCGCCCTCGCGGGGGCCCGGTGCGACAACCGGCTGCCCGCCCGGTACGGACCGGCCGAGGCCGTGCCCGTAGAACTGCGCGGCGCCGGGCAGTGCTCCCGTCAGGTCAACAACTTCGCCGCCGCAGGCCCCGCCGGGTTCGGCTGCGACCGGCTCATCGCCGTCGAGGTCCTCACCCCCGGCGGGAACTGGTCCTCGTACCCGCCCCACAAACACGACGAGCACCACCCCGGCGAGGAGTCCCGGCTGGAGGAGATCTACTACTTCGAGATCGCCCCGCACGGGGACACCCCCGGTCTCGGCTACCAGCGCGTCACCCCCTCCCCGGCCGGGAAGACCGACATCCTCACCGAGGTGCGCACCGGGGACGCCGTGCTCATCCCCGACGGCTGGCACGGCCCGTCCATCGCCGCCCCCGGCCACGACATGTACTACCTCAACGTGATGGCCGGTCCGGGCGCGACGAGGGAGTGGCTGATCCGCGACCACCCCGACCACGGCTGGATCCGGTCCACCTGGGACGGCCAGGACATCGACCCCCGGCTGCCCTTCACCGAGGCGGAGGCACCCCGATGAAACTCACCGTCGCCCAGGCCCTCGTCGCCTTCCTCGCCCGGCAGTACACCGAGCGCGACGGACAGCGCCACCGGCTGATCGCCGCCACCTGGGGGATCTTCGGACACGGGAACGTCGCCGGGCTGGGGCAGGCCCTCCTGGAGACCGGCCCGGACGCCATGCCCTTCCTCCAGGGCCGCAACGAACAGGCCATGGTGCACGCGGCCGTCGGGTACGCCCGGCAGAGCGGGCGGCTCTCCGCGCACGCCGTCACCACCTCCATCGGGCCCGGCGCCACCAACCTCGTCACCGGCGCCGCCCTCGCCACGATCAACCGCATCCCGGTGCTCCTGCTGCCCGGGGACACCTTCGCCACCCGGCCCGCCGACCCCGTGCTCCAGCAGCTGGAGGTGCCCTACGCCGGGGACGTCTCCGTCAACGACACCCTGCGGCCCGTCTCCCGCCACTTCGACCGGATCACCCGCCCCGAGGCCCTGATCCCGGCCGCCCTCCAGGCCGTGCGCGTGCTCACCGACCCGGTGCAGACCGGCGCCGTCACCCTCGCGCTGCCCCAGGACGTGCAGGTGGAGGCGTACGACTGGCCCGAGGAGTTCTTCGCCGAGCGCGTCTGGGGGGTGCGCCGGCCCCGGCCCGACCGCCACGAGCTCGCCGTGGCGGCCGAGGCGGTACGGGGCTGTGCCCGGCCGCTGATCGTCGCGGGCGGCGGGATCCGGCACAGCGCGGCCCAGGCGGCCCTCGCCGCCTTCGCCGAGGCCACCGGGATCCCGGTGGCGGTCACCCAGGCCGGCAAGGGCGTCCTCCCGTACGACCACCCCGCCGACCTGGGCGGGATCGGCCACACGGGGAGCGCCGCCGCCGACGCCCTGGCCCGGGAGGCCGATCTCGTCATCGCCGCCGGGACCCGGCTGACCGACTTCACCACCGCCTCCGCGACCCTCTTCAGGCATCCGGCCGTCCGGTTCATCGGCCTCAACCTCGACCCGTACGACGCCCACAAACTCGCCGCCCTGCCCCTGGTCGCCGACGCGCGCGAAGGCCTCGACGAGCTGCGGCTCGCGCTGTCCGGCCACCGCGTGGATCACGCCTACGAGACGGCGTACCGTCAGGGCAGGGGCCGCTGGGAGGCCCGCGTCGACCAGGCCTACGCCGTGCCCGCCCCCGACGAGGACCTGCCGCCCACCCAGGCGCAAGTGCTGGGCCTGCTCGACGCCCTCGCCGACGGCACCGACATCCTGATCAACGCGGCCGGCTCCCTCCCCGGCGACCTGCACAAACTGTGGCGGGCCCGGTCGGCGGACCAGTACCACGTCGAGTACGGGTACTCCTGCATGGGCTACGAGATCCCGGCCGCGATCGGGGTCGCCCTCGCCGCGCCCGGCCGCCCCGTGTGGGCGCTGGTCGGCGACGGCACGTACCTGATGAACCCGACCGAGATCGTCACGGCCGTACAGGAGGGCGTCCCGCTCAAGCTGGTGATCATCGACAACCACGGGTACGCGTCGATCGGAGGCCTCTCCGGCGCCGTCGGCGCCGAGGGTTTCGGCACCGCGTACCGCTTCCGGGCGCCGGACGGCTCGTACACGGGCGAGCCCCTCCCGGTGGACCTCGCGGCCAACGCGGCCTCCCTCGGGATGGCCGTGATCCGCGCCCGTACCGTGCGTGACCTGCGGGAAGCTCTCGCCGAGGCCCGCTCGGCAACATGTCCCACATGTGTCTACGTACAGACCCGAACGCCCGACACTGTGTCGGGCCCGCCCCCCGCACAGGCGTGGTGGGATGTTCCTGTGGCCGAGACCGCGACCCGCAAGGCGGCGGCCCAGGCCCGTGAAGAGTACGACCGGCAAGCCGCGCAGCGACGTCGCCATCTGTGAAGGAGCAAGGCATGAAGACCGTCAACCACTGGATCGGTGGCAAGACCGTCGAGGGCGCGTCGGGCAATTACGGCCCGGTCACCGACCCGGCCACCGGCGAGGTCACCACCCAGGTCGCGCTCGCCTCGGCCGCCGAGGTCGACACGGCCGTACAGGTCGCCAAGGAGGCGTACCTGACCTGGGGCCAGTCCTCGCTGGCCGCCCGCACCAAGGTGCTCTTCGCCTACCGCGCCCTGCTGGACGCCAACCGTGACGCCATCGCCGAGCTGATCACCGCCGAGCACGGCAAGGTCCACTCGGACGCGCTGGGCGAGGTCGCGCGCGGTCTGGAGATCGTCGAGCTGGCCTGCGGGATCACCACCCAGCTCAAGGGCGAGCTGTCGACCTCGGTCTCCAGCCGCGTCGACGTATCCGCCATCCGCCAGCCGCTGGGCGTGGTCGCGGGCATCACCCCGTTCAACTTCCCGGCGATGGTGCCGATGTGGATGTTCCCGCTGGCCGTGGCCTGCGGAAACACCTTCATCCTCAAGCCGAGCGAGAAGGACCCCTCCGCCGCCAACAAGCTCGCCGAGCTGATGAGCGAGGCGGGTCTGCCGGCGGGCGTGCTGAACGTCGTGCACGGCGACAAGGTGGCCGTGGACGCGCTCCTCGCGCACCCCGACATCGCGGCCGTCTCCTTCGTCGGCTCGACCCCGATCGCCCGGCACATCCACACCACCGCCTCCGCCAACGGCAAGCGCGTCCAGGCGCTCGGCGGTGCCAAGAACCACATGCTGGTGCTCCCGGACGCCGACCTGGACGCGGCCGCCGACGCGGCGGTCTCCGCCGCCTACGGCTCGGCGGGCGAGCGCTGCATGGCGATCTCCGCCGTCGTGGCCGTCGGCTCGATCGCCGACACCCTCGTCGACAAGATCCGCGAGCGCGCCGAGAAGATCAAGATCGGTCCCGGCAACGACCCGACCTCCGAGATGGGCCCGCTGATCACCGCCGCCCACCGCGACAAGGTCGCCTCGTACGTGAAGGGCGCGGCCGCCCAGGGCGCCGACGTGGTCCTGGACGGCACCGGTTACACGGTCGAGGGCAACGAGAACGGCCACTGGATCGGCCTGTCGCTGCTCGACAACGTGAAGACCGACTCCGACGCCTACCGCGACGAGATCTTCGGCCCGGTCCTGTGCGTGCTGCGTGCCGAGACCTACGAGGAGGGCGTGGCCCTCATCAACGCCTCGCCGTTCGGCAACGGCACCGCGATCTTCACCCGCGACGGCGGCGCGGCCCGCCGCTTCCAGCTGGAGATCGAGGCGGGCATGGTCGGCGTCAACGTGCCGATCCCGGTCCCGGTGGGCTACCACTCCTTCGGTGGCTGGAAGGACTCGCTCTTCGGCGACCACCACATCTACGGCAACGACGGCATCCACTTCTACACTCGCGGCAAGGTCGTCACGACCCGCTGGCCGGACCCCGCGGACGCGCCCGCGGGCGTGGACCTGGGCTTCCCCCGCAACCACTGACCCGCGCCCGTAGGTCCGCTCGCCCCCCCGCAACCCTCACCGCGGGGGGCGGGTCCGTCTCCGCCCTCACCGTGGCCCTCCCCGCCGACACCCTGACCGGTCAAAGCGAACGAGCCAAGTCCGGTGCGGGCCCGGCGTGTTCCGGGACCGCGAGGCGACGGCGCCGCACCACCCGGAAGGCGATGCCGGCTCCCGCGAGCACCAAGGCCGCGCCCACCGCCGGCCACGGCACGGCGACGAAGTCCGTTCCGGACTCCGAGAGGAGCTCGGGATGGGCGCTCGCCCCGGCGGCTACCGTCACGGTCACCCAGTCCGACTGCGGTGCGTCCGGCCACGGTTCGGTCAGCTCGACCCGCTGGCCCGGCAGCAACACCAGCTTCAGCTCGCGGGCCGGCCGGTTCAGCACCTGGCGCCCGAACAGCCCCTTGGCCGCGACCGTCACCTTCGGCTCGACGACCACGTTGCCCCGGTTGACCAGGGCGTACGAGATCGTGGCGCGGGCGCCCTGGACCCAGGGCAGCAGCGGGGCCGACCGGCTGACCTTCACGTCCTCCACGCTCAGCCCCGGGGTCAGCGGGCCCGGCACCCGGAAGTACAGCCGGGCGCCCACCGAGCGCTTCACGCCCACCTGGACCTTGCCCTCCTGCTGCACGCCCTCCACGGCGGTGTTCAGGGCGACGATCCCGCCGACGTGGTCGCCGGGCGTCGCGTCCGCGGGGACCTTCACGGTGAACGGGACGTCCTTGCGGCCCTTGGGCGGCACGGTCACCGTGGTCGCGGTCTGCGGCGGCAGCGCAATCCACGCGCCGACGTCCTTGGGCCTGGTCTCCACCGGCAGCAGGGCGAAGGCGCCGCCCACCGGAGTGTTCACGGCGTCGGTGGCGAAGATCTGGAACGTCAGCTCCTTGTCGGAGGAGTTCAGGATCGTCGCGCTGTCCTGGACGGTGGTCCCGGCCGCGCCCTGGTGGAAGAAGTACGCGCGGTCGGTCATCGCCGCACCGGCCGGGGGTGTGGGGAAGACGCCCCAGGTGCCGTTGTCCGCCGCCGTCGCGGTGGCGGCCGGGAGCAGGCCCGCGCCCAGCAGCAACAGGCCGACGAGCAGACCGTACAGAGAGGTGCGGGTGCGCATGGGCGGTTCTCCAGTCGGCACGGAAACGGGGAAGGGGTGGTGGGGGGGCGGGGGGGGGCGCCCCCCCCCCCCGCGCGGGGGGGGGGGGGGGGGCGGGGCCGGCGCGGGGGGGGGGGGCGGGGGGGGGGGGCCCCGGGGGGGCCCCGCCCGGGGGGGGGGGGGGGGGGGGGGGGCCCCCCCCCCCCCACCCGGGGGCCCGGGGGCCGCGTCAGGCGATCGAGAAGGTCACGACCGTCTGGTAGGTGTCGGCGAACATGAACGGCGGGAGCTGGATCATCCCGGCGCCGCCGACGGCGAACTCACCACCGGTCAGCTCGTCCCCGCCGGCGGCCTGGGAAGCCACCTTCATCGGGGTCTCGGAGATCGCGCCGGGCGTGCCCGCGGTGCAGGTGCTCGGGCTGTCCGGGTTGGTCACGGTGCAGGACGGCTGGATGCCGATCTGCGCCTTCGCCATCGAGTGGCCGGTCGCCTGGTTCAGGAACGGCGTACGGGTCGCCGTCACGTCCCAGCCGAGCGAGCCGCCGCGGAAGTCCTGGACGGTCGCGGCGTTGAAGACGCCGACCACCGATTGCGCCTTGCCGTTGATGGTCACCGCACCGAAGCTGACGGCCGGCTGGCCGTCCTTCGGGCCGAGGGCCAGCGGTCCGGGCAGGACCTCGACGTCGACCGGATTCTTGACGCCCGCCTGTTCCTCCAGGAACACGAAGGCCTTGTACGGGGTGACCGAACCGTCGATCTTGATCGTGTCGGCCTTCTTGGTGACCGTGATGTTGCAGGTGGCGGCGCCTGACGCGGCCGCCGTGCCCGTCCCGGTGTCACCGGTCGCCACGCCCCCGAGCAGGGCGGAACAGGTGACGGGGCCGGCCGGGAAGTTGGCACCGGTGACGACGACGGCTGTGCCCGCCGGGCCGCTGTTGGGCGTCAGCTTGGTGGTGACCGGGTCCTTGGGCAGGGCTTCGACGGCGACCGAGCCGAGGGAGGCGCTGGGGCGCGGCGCCGGGGTGCAGGTGGTGGTGAAGACCGAACCGGAGAGGTCCGCGTCGGTCACCGCCAGGTCGAGTGCGACGTCGACCGTGGTGCCCTCGGTGCCGTCGGGGATCTTGATGGTTCCGGAGAACGCCTTGGGGTCGAGCGGCTGCCCGGCCACGACGGTGACGGTCTCGGGCGGGCTGGTGACCACCTGGGTGGTCGTCCCGACCTTGAGGGTGATCTTGGAGGTGTTCACCGTCGTGACGGAGAAGCCGGGGACCAGGGGGCTCGCACCCGGGTCGATCGTGATCGGGACGACGTCGCCGGCCTTGGCGCCGTCGGGCAGCGTGATCGTGTAGTTCTGGTTGCCCGAACCGTCCGGCTGCGGCGCCGGTGCGTCGCAGTTCTCGAACACCGCGGTGGTCTTCGTCGCGGCCTGGGCGGAGCCTGCCAGGCCCACCACACCACCCGTCAGGGCCAGGGAAAGGGCTCCCGCCCCGGCCAGCACTCTTCGTCGAAGCGTTTTGGTACTCACTGGGTCGCGACTCCTTCGTCATGACGAACCCCTCCCCCCACCCGCTGTGTGGGGGAGGCCGAGCCGGTGCGGTGGCCGACATTGACGCGTCGCGGTGATGAGAAGTCAATGACTTGTTTTCGCCCGAAGCACACAGAAATTGATGTGCCATCAGAACGGGTCTGATGGCACATCGGATACCGACTGGTCGGTGAACGCTCGTGGCCGCCGCTAGCGGTCGGTCGGGGTGTGCAGCAGGAGGTTCGGGGTGCCGGGAGGCAGCGCGGTGATCCGGTCGCGCACGGCGCTGCGTACCAGCGTCTGCGACACCTGCGACGGGGTCTTCGCCGTGCCGTCGGCGAGGACGAGCGCCGCGACTCCGGCCACGTGCGGGGCCGCCATCGAGGTGCCGGAGGCCCGCGCGGTGGCGGTGGCGGAGCCCTTCCAGGCCGAGGTGACGGACACGCCGGGAGCCGAGAGGTCCACGCAGCGGCCGTAGTTGGAGAACGGCGCGCGCCGGTCCGCGGCGTCGGTCGCGCCGACCGTGACGGCCTGCGGGACACGGGCCGGGGATCCGGCGCAAGCGTCCTCGCCTTCGTTGCCGGCGGCCACGGTGAAGGTGATCCCGGCGGCGACGGCCCGCGCGACCGCGGTGTCGAGGGCGTGGCTGGGGGTGCCGCCCATGCTCAGGTTCGCCACCGCCGGGGTGGCGGGGGACCTGGCGGCGTTCTTCACCATCCACTCGATCCCGCCGACCATCGCCGACAGCCGTCCGTCGCCGGCGCAGTCGGCCACCTTCACCGCGACGAGGGAGACCCCCTTCGCGACGCCGTACGTCCGTCCGCCCACGGTCGCCGCGACGTGGGTGCCGTGACCGTTGCAGTCGCGGGAGGTTTCGAGGAACACACCGTTGTAGCCGGTCCGGGCGCGGCCGCCGAACTCCTGGTGGGCGGCGTTGATCCCGGTGTCCACCACGTAGACGGTGACGCCCTCGGCCCTGGTCGCGTACGAGTACGAGCCGTCGAGCGGGAGTTCACGCTGGTCGATCCGGTCCAGCGGCCAGGGTGCCTGGGGCTGGGTGTCGGTGATGTGGAACTCCGCGTCCGGCTCCACGGAGGCCACCCGGGGGTCGGCGGCCAGGGCGGCCGCCCGGGCGGCGGTGGTGCGGACGGCGAAGCCGCTCAGGACGGTGTCGTAGACGGCGCCGACGTGGTCACCGGCCCGCGCCGCCTCGTCGGCCATGGCGTGGGCCGGGGCGCGGGAGGTGGTGTCCTTCAGGACGACGACGTACGGGGCGGCGGCGGTGGCGGTGGCAGTTGCATTGGCGGTGGCGTCGGGGGACGGCGGCAGGGCGGTGGCCGTGGCCGCCGCCACGAGGAGGGCGGCGGCGGCCGGGAGGAGGGCGGCGAATGCGGTCATGTGGCCGATGCTCGGCGACGGGCGGCGCGGGCGCTCGGAGGGTGCGCCGACTGGGCGCACGACACGCCGCCGCGGGAGCTACTCCGCGTCCAGGGGCCAGCCGCGCATGGCGAAGACGCCCTCGTCGCGGGCTCCGGCCGAGGCGTACGTGGCCAGGGCCGCCTCGTTGTCCGTGTCGACCCCCACCCACATGCCGTAACAGCCGCGTGCCTGGGCCTCGTCTGCGAGCGCCAGGGCCAGGGCGCGGCCGATCCCGCGGCGCCGGTAGCCCTCGTCCACGGAGAGCTCGTACAGGCACATCTCGGTGCCCTTGTCCGGGTGGCTCATCTCGACGCCGGAGACCACCCCGGCCGGTACTCCGTCCACGTACGCGATGAGCATCAGATGCCCCGGCGCGGCGAGGAAGCGCTCGCACCAGTCCGGGCGGGCGGGTCCGTCGAAGAGGGACTCGGCGGCGGTGAGTTCGGCGGTGTTACGGGCCCGGCGGATGTCCATGGCGACGATGATGCCGGGACGGGATACGCGGACGCGGATTTCGCACGGCGTGGCGGGCGGCGCCCGAGGCGGGACCCGGGGCGGGACCCGGGGCGGGACCCGGGGCGGACCCGGGGCGGGACCCGAGGCGGGACCCGGTCGAGGCGGCCGCCGGGCCCGCCCCGACGGCTGGGGCCGCGGCACGCGCCGGGCGCGTCCGAGCCCTCAGGCCCGCACGGCCACGGCCGCCGCGTAGCCCGCGGGGGTCGGGAGGTCCCGTAGCGTCCAGCCCGGTACGGAGGCCGGGGCGGCGGCGGAGCCGACGTACGGTTCGGTCAGGCCGCGGGCCAGGCCCGTGCCTTCGGCCTTGAGACAGGCCTCCTTGCGGCTCCAGACACGGGCGAGGGCGGGTCTGCGGGCCGGCTCCGGGAGCGCGGTCAGCTCGGCGACCTCCGCGGGGTGCAGCAGGGGCAGTACGTCGGCCACCGCGTCCGGGCCCGGTGTCTCCTCCACGTCGACGCCGACCGTCACCCCGGCGAAGGCCAGGTAGGCCACGTCGCCGCTGTGCGAGAGGGAGAACTGGACCGCGCCGCCGGCCACGGCGGGCCGCCCGTGCGGGCCGCCGCAGCACGGGCACTCCTCCCGGACCAGCTTGACCTGCTCCGGAGCCTGCCCCAGGTAGCTGCCGAGCAGCACGCGCAGCGCCAGGTGCGAGGCGAGGTACCGCTGCCGGTCCGCGGCCCGCAACAGCCTCCCGGCGCGCTCCTGTTCGCCCGCGTCCAGCAGCGCCGCAGCCTCGGCGACCGGGTGCCCGCCGACCGACTCCAGCGAGGTGTCCAGGGACCACACCGCGACGGCCGCGCCCTCGGGGGCCGTGCCGGTCCGCGGTGCGTCGCCGCCGAGCTGGTTCATGTACTCGATCACCTGACCGAGGGTAGACGAGCCGGGATGCGCCCGTCGGGGGCTGGCTATCCTCGGCCGCACGGGAAGTGCCGACAAGTGCTGGCAAGCACCGGCAATCACCGGCAAGTGCCGGGCAGTACAGGGAAATACACGGGGGAGTACATAGTGCGTAGCGCTGCCGTCACCGCGAACGGCGACCGGATCCGCTGGGTGGAACTGCCGGGGGAGGAACCGGCCCGGGTCTACGTGCACGGGCTCGGGGCCAGCTCGCCCGCCTACTTCGCGGCGAGCGCCGTCCATCCGCTGCTGGCGGGGCACCGTTCCCTGCTGGTCGACCTGCTGGGCCACGGGCACAGCGACCGGCCCGAGGACTTCTCCTACACCCTTGAGGCGCATGCCGACGCGCTGGCGGCCGCCCTCACCGAGGCCGGGGCGCAAGGCGCGGAGCTGATCGCGCACAGCATGGGCGGATCCGTCGCCATCGTGCTCGCCGCCCGGCACCCCCACCTGGTCTCGCGGCTGGTGCTCGTCGACGCCAACCTGGATCCGCTGCCTCGCGTACCCGGTACGTCCGGGAGCAGCGGGATCGCCTCCTACACCGAGGAGGAGTTCCTGGCGGGCGGGTGGGCCGAGGTGCGCGACCGTGTCGGGGCGCACTGGTGGTCCACGATGCGGCTGGCCGGCCGGACCGCCCTGCACCGCAGCGCCGTCCACCTGGCCGCGGGCACCGAGCCCACCATGCGCGAGCTCCTGCTGGGTCTCGGGATTCCGCGCGGCTTCCTGCTGCCCGAGGCGGACGGCCCGCTCCCGGGAACCGACGCGCTCCGGGCGGCGGGTGTCGCCGTACTGGCCGTCCCCGACTGCGGGCACAACATCATGCTGGACAACCCGGAAGGCTTCGCCGAGGCGGCCGCCCGGGTCCTGGCGCGGGACGGGGACGGAGAAGCGGCCGGGGACGGCGCTCTTTGACGGACGGGCGGAGTGCCGCTCGGCGGTGACGAGTTGCCGCCCCGGCCGCGCGCCCTGCCGCCACCGCCCGGCCCGGACCGGCGGTGGCGGCAGTCGAAACGGAGCGGCGCCGTCCCTCGTTGAGAGGGCGGCGCAGGGCGACGAGGCGCGGCCCGTGGCCGCACGGGAGTCCGGGCGCCGTCCGCCGCCCGCTCCAGGAGGAATGCCATGCGTCGCCGCCTCACCCCCGCCCTCGCCGCAGCCGCGATGGCCGCCGTCCTCGCCGTCGCCACCCCGGCATCGGCCGCCCCCGCGGACAAGCCCCTGGTGCTCAGCACCTGGACGCAGACCAGCGCGGCGAGCTACGAGGCCTGGGTGACGGCGCGCGAGAACCGGGCCGGCTGGGCCGCGTACGGCTTCGACTGGTCGACCGACTACTGCACCAGCTCCCCTGACAACCCCTTCCGCTTCCCCTTCCGGATGGCCTGCGCACGTCACGACTTCGGCTATCGCAACCACCGGGCGGCAGGGCTGTTCCCGGCCGCCAAGTCCCGGCTGGACCTGGCCTTCCACGAGGACCTGAAGAGGGTCTGCGCGCACTACTCGGGGACCCGCAAAGGCTCCTGCGACAGCACGGCGTGGACGTACTACCAGGCGGTCCGGGTCCTCGGGATCTCCTAGCTCACGCGCCCGGCACGGCCCCCGCCCAAAGGGCGTACGGCTTCGGGCGTGAGGAGCGCTCCTGGTTGCTCACCCGCGAGGGCGCGCATCTCACCGAAGTGACCGCTGCCTGCGGCTTCTACGACCAGGCTCACCTCAGCCGCGAGTCCCGCGCCCTGGCCGGGACCATCCCGGCCGGATGTCCGCCGCCCGCGTGGCGGAGGGCGCGCTCACCCTGTGAGGGCGAGGTCGGATTTGTCCAAGCCGGGCCGCCGGCACGTCGCTGGTGTCCCCGTTCGTAGTCGATCCGCCACTCGGCCCGGAGGGGGAGTGCTCGATGGAAGACCTGCTGCGCATCCTCGTGGGCGGCGCGCTCACGAGCGCCCTGATCGGTTTGGCGGGAGCCCTCGGCCGGCGGGGGCGCAGACACCGGGAGGGCGGCGGCGACACGACCGGCCGCTGACGTCCCGTCCAAAGCCGGGGCAGGGCCCGGGACACGGGCGGTCAGAGGCGGTACAGGACGAACGCGGAGGGCGGGCCCCCGGACCGGGGACCCGCCCTCCGGCGTGTCTCCTCGGCGCGCCGAGGACGCTTACCGCTCCGCTACGGGTGCCCCGATAAGCTGCCCTGACCTGCACGAAAGCCCTCCGCGGCGGGAGGGCTGGGGGTGGTGCGGAAAGAGTGCCCCCGGCAGGACTCGAACCTGCGGCCAAGTGCTTAGAAGGCACCTGCTGTGTTTGAGGCATGCGCGCCCCTGACCTGGGTAAACGGGCATTTCGACAGAGTGGAGTCTGAGGTCTTCTGCTGTTCTCGGGAAACCGGCGCTTCCCACCCATCTGGATTGTCGGCGGCTACGGCTAGCATGCATCCCGCACTGGTTCACGGGTGGGGAGGCCCAGGTGGCCTTGCGGGACTTGGTGCTGTTCCTCTTTGCTGGACCTTGTGATGGTGGAGATGGGTCCAGCCGTCCACCGCTGACCGGCCCTTGATGTTGAGGCGATGGCACGCGGTTCTGGCCTGGGCCTTCTCCTTGGCATGCACTGCCCAGCGAAAACCGTGCCCGCAAGTTCTCGCAGTTCCGCACTTCTTCCCGCTCCCGTGTGCCCCGGATGTGCCCTGATTGGAAACAGACGTCGCCCCACACCCTTCGAGCCAGGTGTGGGGCGACATTCGGCGCTAGGTGACTGTCGCCCTACAGCAGGTTGCGCTCCGCGAAGTCGTCGACTTCATCCCACGTGATGAACGAACATGCACCCGTGCTCAGGTCGACGGCGATGGGCAGGTTTCCTGCGAGGCGCATGTCGTCCTTCCCGCGGTCCAGGTAGTCCGCGTGGTCGTATGGGGCGATGAACCGCCCCTGCTCGACGAAGCATGCTTCAGGGATGATCCGCACGTCTGCGGAGTCCCAGGATTGGCTGTCTTTGGTCAGGAAGTCCGACGCCGCCGCCAGGGCTTCTTCGATGTTGAGCATGGTTAGTTCATCCTCATGATGTACCACTCGTTGTATCGCTCCGAGAACGGCCTCGGCTTCCCGGTCTGGAAGTCAAGGAAGATGACCTTGCCATCTGTGTTGATCACGTTGTAGTAGTGACCCGGTCCAGTTTTGGGCCATGCCCCGACGATAGCCCGGGCTCCAGGCCCCCAACGAAGCATCTGATTCACAAGCGGCGTGGCTCCGTTCGCTTTAATCCAGGGCTTGCCGGTCCTCTCGCTCATCTGGGCGCGCGTCAGCGGCATGGGGGCCCCGGCAACGGGCCCAGGGTTCTTGCCCGCCATGAGCTCGTCACCGGCGATGGCGCACAGGCCGCAGTTCCTGCCTCCGCCCTCGGGATTGATTCTCGCCGAACTCTCAGGGTGAAGAGGGGTGTAGTACGGCGCACCGAAACGTGTCTCGGCGGTGGGCCCGTAATAGCGGCCGCCCCCTCCAACGGGCATCGCCGCGTCACGCTGCCAGCCGCGCAGACCACCGAGGCCCGCGACCACGACTTGCTGGGCTAGTTCATCCGCAGTCCGGCTGTAGACGTCGTAGAGCTCCTCGCAGCCTTGGTCGCGGAACATCTCGGCGGCTCTGTAGAGCCGGTAGGCCGGCCGGACGGGGAGGTACTTGTCGAGGAAACCGCCAGCCCCGCCATTCTGGCCCCGGAGGGCGTGGTAGATGTCCGCGACGAACTGGAAGGGGAGTTTGACGCCTTCCACGAGACCGTCGCCGATGATGCCGGCGGCCTCGCCGACGGAATGGACTTTGCCATCGTTGGGGTCGTCTGGAGTGTGGCCGGTCGGGTCGGTGAAGCGGGTGGGCGAGTTGTCAGCGTATGCGTAGGCGGAGACGTACGGCCTGCCGACAGGGAGAGCCGCCGGGTCGGTTCCGGTGAGCCGGCCGGTGGTGGGGTCGTAGTTGCGGGCCCTCAGGTAGTAGTCGGCCGCTCCGGTGGTGGGCTCGGTGTAGGCGCCCGTGTAGGTGAAGGGGTTGGCGGGCGGGTTGGTCGCCACGTCGGTCTTGGTGGCTTCACCGAACGCGGTGTAGCCGTAGCGGACCCGCGCGGTGCCGCTTGCGTCGGTCAGGTCGGTGACGGAGCCGAGCTGGTCGTGGTGCAGGTAGTAGCTGCCGCCGCCGGTGGTCTCGGTCTGGATCTGGCCGAGCGGGTTGTACTGGTACTCGGCGGTGCGGGCGCCGACGGCGTTGTACTCGGCGCCGATCGAGGGTAGGGCTCCGTTGACGTCCCAGGAGGAGGTGCGTAGTGCCGTGCCGCCCTTGGCGGCCTTGGTGCGGTAGCCGTCGGCGTCGTAGGTGAAGGTGTAGGAGTCCGTGGCGACGGTGACCGAGGTGAGCTGGTTCTTCGCGTCGTAGCCGAAGGTGTTGGCGCCGTCCGAGGTCTGGTTTCCGTCGGCGTCGTAGGTGAAGCCGCGGTTGGTGGACCCGGTGGCGGCGGCGGTGAGCTGGTCCGCGTCGTCGTATGTGTAGGTGGTGGCGGTGCCGCCCTTGGTTTGGGTCTTGCGATTGCCGACGGAATCGTATGTGTAGGTGGTGGCGCCAGTGAGGTCCGGGCAGGTCGTGGCTTGCGTGGCCGAGGTGCAGTCCGTGAGCAGTCTGCCAGCGCTGTCGTAGCTGTAGTACTGGTAGCTCGCCGGCTGGCCGGCGCGGGTCGCTGCCACGCGGGTGGCCCGGCCGGCGTCGTCGAGAGTGAGCTGCCACCCGGCGAGGACGACGGCACCCTTGCTGTTGGTGATGGATGAGAGTCGGCCCGCGTTGTCGTAGGCGCGATTTTCGACGTGGCCGTTGGCCGTCGGAAGGGTGCTGCTCGTGAGCCTGCCGTCCGGGTCGTAGGCGTAGGAGATGGTGCCTGCGGAGCCGGACTGGCTGGTGCGCCGTCCATCGGCGTCATAGCCGTAACTGACCTTGGCACCGCCGGACGGGCCCGTCGCGAGGGTGGCACCCGTCAGGCTGCCCTTGCCGTCGCCGTTCCACTTGCGCAGGCGGTTGGCGTTGTCCGGGGCGACGATGCCCTGGTTGGTGGAGGACCCGAATCGGCCCACGCTCGGTGTCCCGTACGCGGTCCAGTCGTCGGGCTGGATGATGTAGGTACCGAACCCGCCGGTGCCGTTGCCCGGGTAGAAGCGCAGTTTGTGGTTGGCGGTGTCGACGGCGAGGAAGTCCTGCTTGCCGTCGTTGTTGAACTCGCCGGGCACGAGGTGCATCGCGCCCCAACCAGCACCGCGGTCGGTCCGGGTACCGAACTTGCCTGCTCCGTCTCCTGGGTAGAAGTACAGGTGCCCGTCGGCCGGGTTGATGGCGAGAAGGTCGAGCTTGCCGTCGCCGTTGTACTCGATGGGGACGACACGGTAGGTGCCCCAGCCGGGCCCGACGTCGGTGCGGGCGACGAATCCGCCGGTGCCGTTGCCCGGATAGAGGTACATGGCGTTGGCGGTGGAACTGATGGCGAGGAAGTCCTGCTTGCCGTCCTTGTTGAAATCGCCAGGCGTGAGGGTCATCGGTCCCCAGCCGGCCCCGAGGTCGACGGCGGCGGCGAAACCGCCCTTGCCGTCGCCGTCGAAGCGCAGGAGGTGGCCGGTTGCCTTGTCGATCGCGAGCAGGTCGAGCTTGCCGTCTCCGGTGTACTCGATCGTGAGGATCTGCTGGAAGCCGGTGCCCGAGCCGCTGCGCGTCGTGCCGGTCGTGAAGTTGCCGTCCGAGCGTCCGAGGAAGGTGCGGATAACGTTGGTGGCGTCGGTCCGGACGACATCGGTGTAGCCGTCGCCGTTGAGGTCCCCGGAGGCGGTCTGGGCGGCGCCGCTCCAGTCCAGCGGCTGGGGAGCGGTGTAGTCGATGGTCCGCGAGGTCAGTTGCCCAGCGTCGTCGTACGTGTACTTGAACGAGCCCTTGCCCGTGCTCGGAGTGACCCCGGTCAGCCGGCCGGCCGCGTCGAAGCCCATCGTCCGCGTGCCCGTGGCATCGGTGACCGTCTTGCGCCGCCCGAGAGCGTCGTAAGTGGCCGACACCTGAGGCGTGGTGTCGCTGTAGCCGACCGCCGTCGTCAGGCCGCGGGCATCAAACGTTGCTGTGGCGGTGACTCCGCGGGCATTGGTGACCGTGGTGCGGTTGCCGTCGGGGTCGTAACCGAAGGTGTCCTTCCGGCCGAGCGGGTCGGTGACCGAGGTCTGCCGTCCGGTGTCGTCGTACCCGTAGGTGGTGGTGTGGTTGTTGGGGTCCTTGCGAGTGGCCAGGTCACCGGCCGCGTTGTATGTGTAGCTCGTGACCGCGCCGTCCGGCCCGGTGACCTTCGCGATGCGCCCGAGCTCGTCGTAGTCGGTCCTGGTTGTCTTGCCCAGCTCGTCCGTGGACGCCACCACCTGGTTGGCTGCGTCGTAGGAGGTGCTGGTCACCTTGCCCAGGGGGTTGGTGACCTTGGTCAGGTTGCCCGCCGGGTCATAGGCGTACGTGGTGGTGAACTTGGCCGGATCCGCACCTGCCGCGTTGCCCCGGGGCTCGACCTGGGTGAGCAGACGCCCGTCGGCGTCGTACGTCGACGTGCTCTTGTGTCCCAGCGGCGTCGTCACGCTGGTCTGGTTTCCATCCGGGTCGTAACCGAACGAGGTGACCTTGCCCAGCGGATCGGTCGAGGACGCGGTGAGCCCGGTGTCCGTGTAGGTGTGGCGGGTGACCTTTCCCAGCGGATCGGTCGTGGTCACGACGTTGTCGATGCCATCGTAGGCAGCCTTGGTGGTCTGGCCCAGGGCGTTGGTGACGGAGATGGGACGGTTCAGCGCGTCGTAGGCGGTGGTCGTGACGGCGCCCGACGGGTCGGTCACCGTGGTCTGGTTGCCGCTTTCGTCATAGCCGTAGCTGGTCGTGTAAGCCGCAGCGTTGGCCCCGGATACATTGCCGCGCGGTGAGACCGTGCTGAGCAGCCGGTTCGACTTGTCGTAGGTGTAGGTGGTCTTGTTGCCCAGGGCGTCCGTGGACGATGCCAGGTTGCCAGTGGCGTCGTAGGTACGCGTCGTGACTTTGCCCGCCGGGCCTGTGGTCTTGGTGAGCCGTCCGGCCGTGTCGTAGGCGTAGGCAGTGGTCCGGCCCGCTGGGTCCTTCACGGAGGTGATTCGGCCTGCGTTGTCATAGCCGTACGTGGTGGTGCGGCCGAGGGGGTCGCTCGCGGAGCTGAGCAGCCCACGCGGGTCATATACGTACGTCGTGGTGAAGGCATTCGGGTCGGCGCCGGTGACGTTGCCCCGCGGGTCGGTCATCGCGGTGACCCGCCCGGCGGCGTCGTAGCGGAATGTGGTCTTCTCGCCCGCCGGTGTGGTGACGGCAGTACGGTTGCCGGCCGAGTCGTAGGCGTAAGTGGTGGCCTTGCCTCGCGGGGATGTGAGGCTCGCGAGCGCGCCCATGCCTGTGTAGGTGTAGGCGACCTTTCCGCTGGACGGATCGGTGCTCGATGCGAGGCGGTTGGCGGCGTCATAGGTGTACGCGCTGGCTTTGCCCCGGCTGTCGGTGTGGCCCGCGATATTCCCCGCCGCATCGTAGGTCCAGCTTTCCGTGAGCCCGGCGGAGGCGGGAGACTTCCGCGTGGCCATGCGGCCGGAGGCGTCGTACGTCATCTCCGTGGTGTTGCCGCGCGCGTCGGTGATCGACACGGGGCGCAGGTTCCGGTCGTAGCTGTACGAGACCTTCTTGCCGTACGGGTCGGTGCTCTCCAGCAGTACGTTGCCGGAGTACACGTCGGTCCAGATGCCGCCGTTCGGGTCGGTGGTGTGGGACTCACGCTTGTTGTCCCAGGCGAAAGCCGTGGTTTTGCCCGAGCTGTCGGTCTGGGAGATGACCCGGCCGGCCGCGTCGTAGGTGTTCGAGACCTTCCCGCTACCCCGGCCGGTGACGGTGGCCACCCGTTTGCTGGCGTCGTACGTGTAGGTGGCGGCCTTGCCGGTCTGGTCGGTAGCGGAGGTCAGCAGGCCCCCCGTGTAGCCGTAGGAGATCGCAGTCCCATCGGGCAGCGCCACCTTGGTCAGCAGGCCCGCCGTATCGAGCGTGAACGAGATGCTCCGGCCCGCCGCGTCCTTGACCGAAGCGAGGCGGCCCGAAGAGTAGGTGAGGGTGAGGCCCTGACCACTGCGGTCGGTCAGGGAGGTGAGCTGGCCCGAGGCGCTGTACATGTGCCGGGTGTGGTCGGCGGTGGTGACCGCGTAGGTCGTTCCAGTCTTGGCCAGCTTCAGGGTGGAACCGGCCGGGGTTGTGTAGGCGCCACCCGCCTGCTCTTTGAAGACCACCTGCGCACCGTCGGCTGTCAGAAGCGTCGCGCTGCTGCCTGCGGCGATCGTCAGCTTGGAGTCGAAGGGAGTCGACCAGCTCCTGCCCAGGAGCCCGACGGTTGTCGAGTCGGAGCGGTAGGTGCGGTACAGAGAGAAGGGTGTGCCGACACCCGGGAGCGCTGCATCGGTGTTCCGGTCGTAGAACATGCCGGTCGCGGTGTTGACCGGGTCCGCTCGGTACGACTGCCCGTAGCAGGTGCACAGCCCGGCTTGGGTGCCCGGAATGTCAGGGGTGTAGAAGGCCTCGACGAGCGGCGAGGTGGTCCCACCAGGGCTCGATGAGCCATCGGCTCCCATGAGGAAGATCCAGGCGTAGTACTTCTTACCGTCCTGGAGATGACCGCCGAGCAGGCTGGAGCTCCACCAGAAGCACTGGTCGACGGGGTAGGAGTTGGACGGCCACCAGCCGTAGCACCACGCTCCGTTCTCCACATACTTGCCGGACGGATCGTCGGTGGCTCGCTTGATCTCCTGTTGGAGAACCGGGTTCTTCTGTTCGTCCATGACGTACAGCCACAGACCCGAGACGGACGAGGCCGCGACCGAGGAGAACTTCGTCTGCCCGCCGATCGACAGCGTGGCCGGGTAGGCGGTCGCGTACGCCGATACCCAGTCAGGATTCGGAACTCCCGCCACCGCGAGCCCTGACGTGCTGTTCCGCTCGACTGCCGGCTTGGCGGCGGGCCCTGCCTTCAGCGGTGTGCTCGGCTTCTCTGCCGGAGAAGCCGGGAGGTTAGGGGGCTTCGGTTGTACGAAGCCCCGCATCGGCGAATGATCCCCGGTGGCGCGATCCATCTGCTCTCGGCGCTCCGCCAAAGACATTGCCTTGGGCGGTTTCGGCAGGTCCTCGGCAGAGCGCGTCACCGCCGAATCTGGCGGCTGCGCGGCCCGAGGCGCTGATTGGGCCCACGCTGCATCAGTGGCCCCGGCTGTAGCCAGTAGTGCTGACGCCAGTGTGAGTACGACACCGCGACGTGCGGATCTGAACATGGCTCACCCCACTCCCCATAGGAAACAGACAGATCGTCTGTCACCGCGTGAGCCAAGCGGAACGAATATCGAACGTGTGGCTGATAATTGCTATTCGGTGGCAGGAGCTCCCATACCGGTGTGCAACGACTTGGGAACACCGCACACCCTTCGGACGGAGGATCAAGGAGTGGGTGGTGTCTCCAGTTCAGGAGGTAGGCCCAGACAGGCGAGCTCGCGCAGCAGCTGAATGCCGCGTGGAAACGGCGGCGCCCAGTGACGTGAGTGCGTACGAGAAGGAGGCTGCGGAAGCCTCCTCGCCGGCGACGAGTGTCAGGGTGCGCCAAGAGGAGCACTTGGTTTCCGGGGTGAGTTGCTGGCCGGGACGGTGGCCGATGTGCTCCAGAAGCCAACCTGCGCTGGCTCGGATAAATCGTCCGTGATCGATATGCAGTGGCCCGCCCGCAGCTCGTACCCGCTCCGCTTGCGCGTCTGTGACCAGTGGGTTAAGGAACACGGAGCCTGCCTGACGGGCGTCGCTGCCGGTCTAGGGAAGGAGGAGGCCGCGATCTGCCCGATGGGTGAGGATGGCGGCTGCGGCCTCCGTGAGGGGAGGGCGGGTGCCCAATGGGGCTCCGAGGTGGTCGGCGAGGTGGCGGTAGGTCACGGGGGCTGCGACTCGGCCTGCTTCGGGTGCTTCGCCCTGTGGGCGCTGTCCATGGTGGTCACGAACCGTTGCCTTCCTCCTCGCGTCGGAGCCTGCCGCCGACCGATCAAGCCGAGGAGGGGCGCCAGATCGCGCCCTCCGAAGATCCGTCGGGTGATGTTCAGTCAACGGGCAGTCACCGCAGCTGGGGAGGGCTCACGATGTAGGCCTGCGTACTCCCGTGTAGTCCAGGAGGGGCCGGGTGACGGGGTGACGAACAACCGGGGAGTCGCGGCTCAGATCGCGCGGGCCTGCGAAGAACGAGGCTGGGGACCAAGCGACCTGGCCCGCGCCGTCGCGCTGGCGGAGAGCGGCGACCCGAGCCGGTTATCCCGCCAGTACGCCCACAAGTGGATCGTGGGTGACCGGACTCCGGATTATTGGTGGCCTTACGTGGCTGCGGTGTTGGACCTTGATATCGAGGCGATCAACGCTTCGCCGAGTGACGGGCCGACACCGCCCAGCGCGGATATCGTGGTCTCAGTCCTGGAGTTGGGAAGGAGCGATGTGGACCGCCGGAACTTCATCACCGCTTCCACCGGATACGCCGTGGCGGCCCTCGGACTGCCCGACCTCGACAGCATCACCCGCCGCACCAAGGCCGCCCCCCCCCCCGTCGGCTCCGTACGCGTAGGCAAGGGTGAAGTCGCCGCGGTCAAGCAGATGGTGAAGGCGCTCGGCGATTCCGCTTCCGAACTGGGCGGTGGCCACGCCCGCCACCTCGCCGTCCCTTACCTCACCCAGGACGTCGCGCCCTGGCTGGAAGGCCGGTTCACCGAGGCCACCGGCCGCGAGCTCTTCGGTGCGACCAGCCAGCTCGTCCACCTCGCCGGGTGGATGGCCCAGGACGAAGGCGACACGCCGGAGCTGCGTGGCCTCGCCCAGGGCTACTACGCCCACGCATTCCGCCTGGCGGCCGAAGCCGGCGACCCCGAACTGTCCGCCACCGCCTTATGAGGTCTCGCCGTCCAGTGCGTCGAGCTCGGCTACCGGGCCGAAGCCGTCCAGCTCGGCGAAGCCTGCGCGGACTACGGCCGCCACCTCGACAACCCACGGGCCGTCGCCTACTACGAGGCCACCCTCGCCAACGCCGCCGCCCAGGACGACGACCGCCGCATGGCCACCAAGCGCCTGGCGATCACGGAATCCGCCATCGGCCGCCCGGCTGTCGCGGGAGGCGAGTCGTGGGCAGCCCACTACTCGCCCGGCCGGTGGGCGCACGAGAGCGGCATGATCCTCACCCGCCTCGGTGACCTCGACGCCGCAGAGGAGCACCTTCACCTTGCCCTCGACATCCACGGCCTCGACCGCCGCCGCACCCGCGCCATCGTCCTCGCCGACCTCGGCGCCGTACGGCTGCGCCAAGGAGATGTGGACGGCGCGATGGCGACCTGGAACGACTTCCTCGAATGCGCCGAGGGCATCCGCTCGGTGAAGGTCCAGGCCGCCCTCCACGACATGCGGGTACGGCTGCGCCGTTACCAGGGGATGTCGGAGGCACAGGCGCTGCGGGAGAAGGCCGCCCGGTTGAGCGCCTGACACCTCAGAGCTCGGGGGTCATCGCTGGTGGTCGTTCCTCCCGTCGACCAACTGCTGCACGGCAGCATCCATCCGCCTGACTGCCCGCCATACGTCTTCCACGACCGCATCGGCGTGGTAGGCCGTTCCGCCGGAGTTCAATGCCTTGGCCACCTGGTTGATGTTGTTGCCTACGTGGCTGAGGTGGCGGCGCGAGGCGAACAGCTCGACCACGATCTCGCGGTCGCCAGCCACTTCGGCCGCCGTCCGGTCCAGGTCCTCGGCGCTGAGGGCGGCATGGGCAAGGAAGCCAGCCGTCGTCATGCCGCATGCTGCGGCGCCCGCAGAGATCAGGGCGAGTTCGTCTTTACCCAGGCGTTACGCGGGGCTGCGCCCGGAGGAGGCAGTCGCACTGCGAGTAGCTGACGCGACGCTGCCGGAGGACGGCTGGGGTGAGCTGCTTGCCCACGCGGCGGAGCCTGAGGTCGGCAGTCAGTGGACGGACGACGGCGAGGTCCACGAGAGTCGCCATCTGAAGGGTCGGGCCGTGGGCGATACCCGTCCGGTGCCCGCCCATCCGGCGCTCGTCGCGGTTCTGCGCGAGCTCGTGGCGCGTGACGAGCTGAAGCCCGGCGACCTCCTGTTCCCCGGAGAGAAGGGCGGGCTGCTGGCCGGATCGGTCTTTCGGCGCGTCTGGACCAAGGCCCGCGAGGCCGTGCTCGACGAACACGAATACGCCTCGCCCGTCGGCAAGCGCGTGTACGACCTGCGCCACACCTGCCTGACGACCTGGCTCAACAACGGAGTCCCGCCGGCCCAGGTCGCCGCATGGGCGGGCAACAGCGTCCCTGTCTTGCTCGCTACTTATGCCCGATGTGTGACTGGCCAGCTGGCCGATCTCCAGAAGCGCATCGAAGGCCCGCAGGAGCTGCCCGCCGTGGAACCGCAGACGGACCGGGCGCAGCAGAACTTCGGGAAGTTTTCGGGAAGAACACCCGCCAAGAGCCGTCTGAAGCCGGGTTCAGTCGGACTGCCACCCCCGCCGTCAGGGGCGGTGCAGGGGCTTACGTCGCCGCTACGGCGATCGCGTTAGGGTGCCGCTGACCTGCGAAAAAGCCCTCCGCGGCGGGAGGGCTGGGGGTGGTGCGGAAAGAGTGCCCCCGGCAGGACTCGAACCTGCGGCCAAGTGCTTAGAAGGCACCTGCTCTATCCACTGAGCTACGGGGGCCGGAAGGTGGCCGTGGTGGGCCTGGAGCCCCTGGTGGGGGTGGGGCTACGGTCCGTGCCGGGTCAAGGATAGGGCTCCGGTCGCCTTGTCCCGGTTGCTTCACTCGCGTGCCACGATGTGGAGGTTCGGTGAAGCGGTCCCGATAATCGCAGGCAGGTGCGATTCTCGCATCGCTTTTGCGCCGCGGCGCCCCTGGTGTTGTGCACTCGTTATGCCTGCGCCCCACTCGTCCGTCGTGTCCAGGATGTCCCACTGGGGTGGCGGTCGGCGCGCAGAGGACGTATAAGCTTCAAAAATGGTCCTAAATTGGGCATTCTTCGCATGTGGTGACCTTGGATGTTCGGCCTCAGCTGCTCGATGCCCTGTCCGCCCTGCGCGACCGGGTCGCGTCCGTGCGTCTGCCGCTGCCCCTGCCCGGCGCTCCGCGCGCCCGCCAGACCAGAGCCGAGCTGCTCGCACAGCTCGATGACTACCTCGTACCCCGGCTGAAGGCGCCCGAGGCGCCGATGCTCGCCGTCGTCGGCGGGTCCACCGGGGCCGGCAAGTCCACCCTCGTCAACTCACTCGTCGGACGGCAGGTCAGCGAGGCCGGGGTGCTGCGTCCCACCACGCGTACGCCGGTGCTCGTCTGCCATCCGGATGATCATCACTGGTTCGCCGGGATGCGGGTGCTGCCCGACCTCATGCGGGTCTGGGTGCCGCACGGCGAGGAGGAGCCGCCTTCCGCCGCCAATACCCGGCCCCGCGACCGCGGCCACCCGAACGGCCATCGCCGCGGCCGCCCGAACGGCCACGGTCAAAGCCACGCCACCCGCGAGATGCGGATCGAGACCGTCTCCACCCTCCCGCGCGGACTCGCGATCCTCGACGCCCCCGACATCGACTCCCTCGTGGTCGAGAACCGGACACTCGCCGCCGAACTCATCTGCGCCGCCGACGTCTGGGTGATGGTCACCACCGCCTCGCGCTACGCCGACGCCGTCCCCTGGCACCTCCTGCGCACCGCCAAGCAGTACAAGGCCACCCTCATCATCGTCCTCGACCGGGTTCCGCACCAGGTGCTCGCCGAGGTCTCCCGGCAGTACGGGGCCCTGCTCACCCGGGCCGGGCTGGGCGACGTACCGCGCTTCACCGTGCCCGAACTCCCCGAATCCACCGGTGGCGGCGGGCTGCTCCCGGGCAGCGCCGTCGCGCCGCTCGCCGCCTGGCTCGCCCACCACGCCCAGGACCCCGCCGCCCGGCAGTACGCCGTCGGGCGGACCGCGCTCGGCGCGCTCGACTCCCTCGGCCGCCGGATGCCCGAACTCGCCTCCGCCGTCGCCGCCCAGTACGCCGCCGCCGTACGGCTGACCACGGCTGTGGAGCAGGCGTACAAGAGGGAGGGCAAGCGCGTCCGCAACCGCCTCGACCAGGGCGCCGTGCTGGCCGGGGACGCACTGACCCGGTGGCGCGGCTACCCCCTCGACACGACCGCCGACGAACTCCTCGACTCGCTCGCCGAGTCGCTCGCCTCGCTGCTCCAGTGCGCCGTCGCCGCCGCCGACGAGCGGATCGCCGAGTCCTGGCGGCGCGAGCCCGCCGCAGGCGCCGTACCCCTGCCCAGGCCCGACAAGGAGGCGGGGGAACGCATCGGCATGGCCGTACGGCACTGTCGGCGCGTGCTGGAGGAACTCGCCGAGGAGGAGGTCGCGCAGCTCGACCGGCAGCCCGCCCCCGACCCCGACGCCATCGCGGCGCTGCTCGTCGCCGCCCTCCTCGGCGGCAAGCGGGCCCGGCCCGCGGGGGAGAAGCTCGCCGAACGGATCGGCGCGCAGGCGGCCCTGCGGCTGCGCGACCAGGGCGCGGAGCTGGTCGGCGACCACCTCGACCAGGTGCTGCGCGCCGAACGTGACCGCCGGCTAGCACCGCTGGAGGCGCTTGAAGTGACCCCGGAACCACAGGCCGAGCTGATTGCCGCGCTGTCCGTACTGCAGAAGGAGAGGTGACGCGGTGACCGCTCTGACCGACCGCACCGACGACCGCTGGGACGACGGACTCATCGCGCGCTCGCGCCCCAAGGCCGTCGAGGCAGCCGAGGGCGCCGAGGGCGACGGCGAGGGCAACGAGGGCGACGAAGGCGACGAGGCGCTCGTCCGGGCCGTCTCCGGCGCGGGCAGCGACGGCGGCAAGGCGGCCGCGCCCCCGCTCAGCCGCGAGGCGCGGGCCCTGCGCGCGCGCCTGGACGCGCTGCGCCAGCTGGTCGGGCTGTCCCGGACCCGGCTCGACGGCAAGACCCTCGCCGAGGCGGGCCGGGTGCTGGACGAAGCGGCCGCGCGGCGCGGGCTGTCACCGCAGCACACGGTCGTCGCGATCGCGGGAGCCACCGGAAGCGGCAAGTCCACACTCTTCAATTCCCTCGCAGGGGTGCAGATCTCCGAGACCGGGCTGCGCCGGCCGACCACCGCCGCCCCCATCGCGTGCAGCTGGTCGGACGGGGCCGCCGGGCTGCTGGACCGGCTGGAGATCCCGGGCCGGCTGCGGCGCCGGCCCCGCGAGACCTCGGAGGCGGAGGCACTGCGCGGGATGGTCCTCGTCGACCTGCCCGACCTCGACTCGGCGGTCGGCGCGCACCGCGACCACGTGGACCGCGTACTGGCGCTGGTCGACGCGGTGGTGTGGGTGGTGGATCCGGAGAAGTACGCGGACGCGGTGCTGCACGAGCGGTACCTGCGGCCGCTGGCCGGGCACGCGGAGGTGACCTTCGTCGTGCTCAACCAGGTGGACCGGCTGCCCGGGGAATCCGCCGACCTCGTATTGGACGACCTGCGGCGGCTGCTGGACGAGGACGGGATCGCACTCGGCGAGCACGGGGAGCCGGGGGCCACGGTGCTCGGACTTTCCGCCCTGACGGGTGAAGGCGTCGGGGAACTGCGCGAGCTCCTCGGACAGTTCACCCAGGAGAAGGGCGCCGCGACCCGGCGGATTTCCGCCGACGTCGACCGCGCGGCCGTGCGCCTGCGGCCGCTGTACGTGGCGGCCGGGCACTCGGGGCCGGAGATCGGGGAGGCGGCGCGCGCCGAGTTCGAGGACCGGCTCGCCGAGGCCGTCGGGGCGTATGCGGCCGGGCTCGCGGCCGAGCGGGCCTGGCGGCGCAATGCCGGAAAGGCGTGCGGGACGCCGTGGCTTCGGCTGTGGCGGTGGTACGAGAGCCGCCGCGCGCCGCGCACGCTGTCGGGCCTGGCCGCCCTCGCGGCGATCGGCGGACGGGGCACGCCGGTCCCCGAGGCGCCCGTCGAGGAGGAGGTGACCGCGCGCCAGAAGGTGGAGCAGGCCGTGCGGGCGGTCGCCGACGAGGCGGTCACGGGCCTGCCCGAGCCGTGGGCGCAGGCGGTGCGGGAGACGGCGGTGCGCGGCGCCGAACGGCTCCCGGAGGCGCTGGACGAGCTGGCGGTGACCCTCGGCGCGGCGGTCGCGGTGCCCACCGTCAAACCGCCGCGGCCCGCGTGGTGGCCGGCGGCGGTACTGGGGCAGGCGGCGATGACGCTGCTGCAGATCTTCGGGGGGATGTGGCTGGTCGGGCAGATCATCGGGGTCCTGGAGCCGCAGCTGATGCCGCCGGTGCTGCTGATGGTGGCGGGCATCGTCGGCGGGCCGCTGGTGGAATGGGCCTGCTCGATCGCGGCCCGCGGCCCGGCGCGCAGGTACGGGCAGGACGCGGAGCAGAAGCTGCGGCAGGCGGCGGCCGGATGCGGGCGGGCCCGCGTGCTGGAGCCGGTGGCGGCGGAGCTGCTGCGCTACCGGGAGGTGCGGGAGCAGTACGCCGCTGTCGCCGCAGGGGGGACGAGGTTGTCCACAACCCGCCACTAGTCCACAGGCCGGAGCGGGGAGCGGCGGGCGGCCCCAGCATGGTGCGTACCTCGTGCGGATGGTCCGTACGGGTGCGAATCGCGGGGGAGGGCGGCCGGGATGAACGACACCCAGGTGACGCTCGTGGGGTACGTGGCGACGCAGATCGACTACAAGGAGACGGTGGGCGGCCCGTCGGCGAGGTTCCGTTTCGCCGTGACGCCGAGGTACTTCGACCGGCGCAAGGAGGCCTGGACCGACGGGTCCACAAGCTTCTACACGGTGTGGGCGCGGCGCACCCTCGCGGTGAACCTGGCCGGTTCCGTGTCGGTCGGCGAACCGCTCGTGGTGCACGGCCGGCTGCGGGTCCGGGAGGACCCGCCCGACGGGGAGGGCCACCGGTGGGTCTCGGCGGAGATCGACGCCACGGCCGTCGGGCACGACCTCAACCGCGGGACGGCCGCGTTCCGCCGCGTAGTCCAGACGGATACGCCGCTGATGGGTAATCAGAAGGCGGCGGTGGTTTGAGTGTTCGAGCCGGATAGGATTCCCCGGTACTCACGGGCACCTGGGTCTTTGGCCCGAAGGGGAAGACTGTGTCGATTGCCGTTCCCGCATCCTCCGTTCCTGCTTCCGTTCCAGTTTCGGCTCGCTCTTGCGGTCGTTCAGTTTCCGGTGCCGTTTCGGTACGGGGCTCCGCGCGCCGCCCGCTGGCGGTGGCCCTGCTGGCCGCGGCCCTCACCGCCGCGCCCGGCGCCCGGGCGGCCGCCGACTCCGACCCCGCGGCTTTCCGGGCGCCGGAAGGCGCGAGCGCCGTGCTGGACGGGCTGAAGACCTACGGGCAGGCGGTCCTGCGCTCCGGGGACGGATCCGTCCGGCAGATCCCGGCCGGCCTCTACGAGATGCGGGTCGACGGCGGCGGGATGCTCCAGACGTACGGGGTCGGCGTCGCGGGCAACGCGCAGCCCCAGGCCCGGTACACCGAGAGCGGCTGGGCCGGCAGCCCGCTGGCCGGGAACAGGGAGGCGGGCCGGATCCGCTGGGTCCTGGAGCACTCCTACCCGCAGCTGAACGATCTGGCCGGGCTCGCCAAGGTGGCCGGGGCCGGGGCGCTCACCGCGGAGAGCGCGGCGGCCGGGACCCAGGTGGCGATCTGGCGGCTGGCGGACGGGGTGCAGGTGGAGGCCGCGGACCCGGCGGCGGAGAAGCTTGCCGACTATCTGCAGCGGCAGGCCGGACAGCTGCCGGAGCCGCCCGCCTCGCTGGGGCTGGACCCGGGCGGCGTGTCCGGGGCGGTCGGCACCCGGCTCGGCCCGGTGACCGTGCGGACCGGGGCGCGGAGCGTGTCGGTCGTCCCCGACGCGGCGGCCGTCGCGATGGGGGTGCGGGTGGTGGACGCCGAGGGGCGGCCCGTGGAGTCCGCCGTCAACGGCAGTCGGCTGTACTTCGAGGTGCCCGCGGGCACCCCCGACGGGACGGCCTCGGTCACCGTCCAGGGCGCGACCAAGGTGCCGGTCGGGCGGGTGTTCACCAGCGGGGTGCCCGCCCAGGCGCTGGTCGTGGCGGGCTCCAGCGAGTCCGCGGCCGCCGCCACGGCCACGGCGGTCTGGCCGGAGCCCCCGGTCGTCGGGACGGCCGCCACGGCCGGCGGGAACGCGGTCACGCCCGCCGGGCAGCAGGGCATCCTGTCCGCCGCCACCCAGACCACGCCGGACTCCCCGGACGAGGAGCGGCTGGCCACCAGCGGCAGCTCGGCGGCCACCCCGGTCATCGCCTCCCTGGCGGTGGGCCTGGTGGTCCTGGGCGGCCTGGTGGTCCTCCTGCTCCGCAAGCGGCCACTGGATGAGGGGGAGGACGGCCAGGCCTGATTTCGGATCCACGCCTCGGGGTAGGGGCAGACAATGGATCAAGAGGTGACCTGGCAGGGTGCGGTCGTACGGTGGGACCGCCAGCTGTTCGACATGGTGGCCCGGCGGCACTGGCCCGGGGCGGACCGGGTGCTGCCGCGGCTGGGGCGGGCCGCGAACCACGGGGTGCTGTGGGGCGGGGCCGCCGCCGCGCTCGCCGTATTCGGATCGGCCCGTGCCCGTAAGGCCGCCGTGCGCGGGGCCGCCTCGCTGGCGCTGGCGTCCGCGACCATCAACACCGTCGCCAAGTGGTCCGTACGGCGCCCGCGGCCGCTGCTGGACGGCGTCCCAGCGGTGCGGCAGCTGGCAACGCAGCCGCAGACCACCTCCTTCCCGTCCGGGCACTCGGCGTCGGCCTTCGCCTTCACCGCCGGGCTGGCGCTGGAGTCCCCGGGCTGGGGCGCCGTGCTGGCGCCGGTGGCCGCGTCCGTGGCCTTCTCCCGGGTGTACACCGGGGTGCACTACCCCTCCGACGTGCTCGCCGGGGCCGCGCTGGGCGTGGCGGCGGGCTTCGTCGTGGACCGGCTCGCGAGGGACGCCAAGGAGGCCAGGATCGTGCCGGGCGACGAGCGGACCGCCGCCGGCGTCCCCGCGCTGCCCGACGGGGAGGGGCTCACCCTGGTGGTCAACACCGGATCGGGGACGGCTTCGACCGCCGGGCTCGACGTAGTGCGCACCCGGCTCCCCAAGGCCGAGGTGATCGAGTGCGAGGGACCGGACCTGACCGCCCGGCTGGAAGAGGCGGCCTCCCGCGCCACCGTCCTCGGCGTCTGCGGCGGCGACGGCACCGTCAATGCGGCCGCCACCACCGCCCTGCGTGCCGGGCTGCCGCTGGCGGTGTTCCCCGGCGGCACTCTCAACCACTTCGCCATGGACCTGGGCCTCAGCGGACCCGAGGACACCTGCCGCGCCCTGGCCTCGGGCCACGCCGTCCGTATCGGCGTGGGCCGCTTCACCCCCGGACCGGAGGGCCGGTCGGGCTATTTCCTGAACAACTTCAGCATCGGCGCCTACCCGGAGCTGCTGCGCCACCGGCTGCGCTGGGGCCCGCGCATCGGCGGAGCCGCCGCCGCGCTGCTGGCGGCCTGGCAGGTGCTGCGCGCCGAGCGGCCCGTGCGGCTTCGGCTGGCCGGTCGGCCCCGGAGCGTTTGGCTGCTCTTCGCGGGCAACGGCACCTACCACGGGACCGGCCCCACCCCCCGCCGCCGCGACAGCCTCGGCGAGGGCCTGCTCGACGTCCGGCTCGTCTACGGCGGCGGCCGTCCCGGCCCCCGCCTGCTGGCCGCCGCCTTCGCGGGCCCGCTGACCCGTTCCCCGGTCCACACCGCGACCCGGCTGCGCAGCCTGCGGATCGGGGACATCCCGGCGGGCACCCCCCTCGCCTACGACGGCGAGTACGCCGAGGCACCGACGGCCCTGTTCCTCGACGAGCTCCCCGACGCCCTCACCGTCTACCGGCCGCGGACGTGAGGGCCTACGCGTCCACCCCGAGGTCGGCCCGCATCGCGGCGCGCATCTCCTTCCAGCGCTCCCCGAGGGCCGGCAGGCCCGCCAGCAGCTCCTCGAAGGTCCCCTCGGGATGCGGGTCGCCCTCCTCCAACTGCAGGATCCGGCTGTACGAGCTCGCCAGCGCCTGCGCCATCGCGTCCAGCTCCACCAGCACCGCGTCGGACGCGATCATCTGCGCCTCCGAGAACGAGACGTGCATGGCGCCCCGCGCCTCCTCCAGGTCCGTCCGCCCCTGGGGGGTGACCTCTCCCTTGTGGATGAGCCACAGGAAGTTCATGAGCTCGAGCCGGTAGCGGCGGTATCCGGAATTGGCGGTCACGTAGCACGCGCGCCGGGTGTCCCGTTCGGTGACGAGCCGCTCGCGCCGCCACTGGGCGTCGGCCAGCCGCTCCTGCCGCTCGAACTGCTGCGCCTGGATGCGCGCGAGCACGCGCTGTGACAGTACCGGTGCGAGCAGTGTGCCCGTGACGCCGACCTGTGCCACCGTCAGTGCCGGCATCGTGTGCCCCATGGAGCCCCCCGGCCGCCCGGCCACTGCGGGGCGCCTCCACGAGAAGTCCCCGTACCGTCCGGACAAGTTGTGGATGCTGCTCGTTCCTGGAGACGCTCCGCCCGGATGCCGCGCGTTGAGGCGGCTCGTAGGCTGGTTGCAGGGCCTCACCGCTGGTGGCCGATGGGGCCGCGGACCGCGCTGACATCAGTGTCTGAACGCGACACCGGCCCGGTATCGAGCTTCGACGTCTCAATGGTGCGTCATGACAATTTGGACCGATCTGGGCTTCAACCAGAGCCCCTATGACACTAAATCTCTTCCTCCGACGGCGATCGGAGAGAGGCTGCTGGTGGGGCGGGAGAAGCATATTCAGCGCCTGATCAACCGACTCGCCTCATCGTCGAGCCATGTGACGATCGAAGGCGAGGCCGGGGTCGGCAAGACCAGCCTCATCACCATCGCCAATTATCGCATGAAGAGGAATAGCGATAAGGCTCGGAGCCCGATCCTGCTCCCCATCGAGAAATCGTTTCAGATCACCACCCAGGATGGCGTCAAGCTGCTTGAGGCCGCGGTTTACCGCGCGGTCGCGGAAGCTTTCATAAGATACCGGGAAGCATTGCAGGCCTGGGGCTATGACACGCCTAAGGTGGCAGACATCAACAAATGGATGAACTCTCCCATCATTAAGAACATCTCCGCCGGTGTTTCCGTTGCGGGCGTCGGTGTGTCGGCAGGCAGAAGTGAATCATTGAATGCTTCAACCGCATTCGCGGAATCCGGCCTGGCCAATATGGTGCGTTCTTGGATGGCTGAGTGCTTCGACCCCCCAGGGTGCGGATACTTCGTCTGCGTATTGGATAACCTGGAGCTTCTCGTCAGCTCGGCCTCGGCGCGACAGGCGCTCGAAGAGATTCGCGACACGATTCTCGCCGAGCCGGGCTTGAGGTGGGTGATATGCGGAGCGCGAGGCGTAGTGCGCACCGCAGCGGCGTCACCGCGACTCCAGGGTCGCCTGTGCCACCCCCTTGAGGTCGAACCTCTGTCCATGGGTGATGCGATCGGGGCGCTTGAGGCTCGCATCGACGAGTTTTCGACAGGAGGAGCTCCGCCGGTCGGTCCTATAGGGTTTCAATATCTCTACGAGATTCTGAAATGCAATCTGAGGAACACTCTTCAAAAGTGTGAGGACTTCAGCTTCTGGCTGCACGACGAAGGGGTCATCGGCGCGGGGGAAATGGAGCATGTTGCGCTGATGCAGTCCTGGATGACGCTCCTTTCGGATGAATATGCGAACAACCCCAACATCTCTCCGCACGGTTGGAAGCTTCTTGACGACATGGTCGGCAACGAAGGCTCCTGCGATTTTGGCGACTACGAGCTCTTCGGCTTCTCCGGTCCCGACGAAATGAAACGATGCGCCGCGGAGCTTGAGCATCAAAATCTGATCGAGATGTCGCCCGGTGATACCGGAATGGATTCGGCTCTTGTCGCACCGAACGGATGGCTTGCCCGGTTTTCGAGATCGGGTTACCAGATCCCACGTAGCTGAGCGACATGCTGGCTCGGCGGCCGGCCGCGCTGCCCGAGGCCGATCCAGCGACGAGAGAGGACACGCCAGGCTGAGCCGGGGCGGACATGACAAGCGACAGCAGGCCTGCGCCGCTCCGCCCGGGGCCGACCGTGGACCGTCCGAGCCTCTCCGGCGTCGAAAGGCGTCGAAAGGCGTCGAAAGGCGTCGACCGGCGGTGACCAGAGCGTGAGACGCGCCCCCCGGCCGCGCCCCAGCTCAGGGGCCGTGACCATACGCGTTTCCCCCGAGGGGTGGACGGCTGGCAAGATGGGGTGTATCTGCCCACCCATCGATCTGCCGGACGGTTTCTCTTGGCTGAGTACATCTACACCATGCGCAAGACGCGCAAGGCGCACGGCGACAAGGTGATCCTTGATGACGTCTCCTTGAACTTCCTGCCCGGTGCGAAGATCGGTGTGGTCGGCCCGAACGGTGCCGGTAAGTCCACCGTTCTGAAGATCATGGCGGGCCTGGAGCAGCCGTCCAACGGCGACGCCTTCCTGTCGCCCGGCTTCACCGTCGGCATCCTCATGCAGGAGCCCAAGCTCGACGAGTCGAAGACCGTCCTGGAGAACGTCCAGGACGGCGCCGCCGAGATCATGAGCAAGCTCAAGCGCTTCAACGAGGTCGCCGAGGAGATGGCGACCGACTACACCGACGCGCTCATGGACGAGATGGGCAAGCTCCAGGAAGTCCTGGACCACGCCAACGCCTGGGACCTCGACGCCCAGCTGGAGCAGGCCATGGACGCCCTGGGCTGCCCGCCCGGCGACTGGCCCGTCGTCAACCTCTCCGGTGGCGAGAAGCGCCGCGTGGCGCTCTGCAAGCTGCTGATCGAGGCCCCGGACCTGCTCCTCCTCGACGAGCCCACCAACCACCTCGACGCCGAGTCGGTGAACTGGCTGGAGCAGCACCTCTCGCAGTACAAGGGCGCCGTCGTGGCCGTGACCCACGACCGCTACTTCCTGAACAACGTCGCCGAGTGGATCCTCGAACTCGACCGCGGCCGTGCCCACCCCTACGAGGGCAACTACTCCACCTACCTGGAGAAGAAGGCCACCCGCCTCAAGGTCGAGGGCCGCAAGGACGAGAAGCGCCAGAAGCGCCTCAAGGAAGAGCTGGAGTGGGTCCGCTCCAACGCCAAGGGCCGCCAGACCAAGTCCAAGGCCCGTCTCGCCCGTTACGAGGAGATGGCGGCCGAGGCGGACAAGATGCGGAAGCTGGACTTCGAGGAGATCCAGATCCCGCCGGGCCCGCGTCTGGGCTCGATCGTGGTCGAGGTCAACAACCTCTCCAAGGCGTTCGGCGACAAGGTCCTCATCGACGACCTGTCCTTCACGCTGCCGCGCAACGGCATCGTGGGCATCATCGGCCCGAACGGCGCCGGCAAGACCACGCTCTTCAAGATGATCCAGGGCCTGGAGGCGCCGGACTCCGGCTCCGTCAAGATCGGCGAGACCGTCAAGATCTCGTACGTCGACCAGAGCCGCGCCAACATCGACCCCAAGAAGACCCTCTGGGCGGTCGTGTCGGACGAGCTGGACTACATCAACGTCGGCCAGGTCGAGATGCCGTCCCGCGCGTACGTCAGCGCCTTCGGCTTCAAGGGCCCGGACCAGCAGAAGCCGGCCGGCGTCCTGTCCGGTGGTGAGCGCAACCGCCTCAACCTGGCGCTGACGCTCAAGGAGGGCGGCAACCTGCTGCTCCTCGACGAGCCCACCAACGACCTCGACGTCGAGACCCTGTCCTCGCTCGAGAACGCGCTGCTGGAGTTCCCCGGCGCGGCCGTGGTCATCTCCCACGACCGCTGGTTCCTCGACCGGGTCGCCACGCACATCCTGGCGTACGAGGGCGAGTCCAAGTGGTACTGGTTCGAGGGCAACTTCGAGTCGTACGAGAAGAACAAGGTCGAGCGTCTCGGTGCGGACGCGACCCGTCCGCACCGTGCCACCTACAAGAAGCTCACCCGAGGCTGAGGTCCGCACCATGGCCAGACACCACTACCGGTGCCCCCTGCGCTGGTCGGACATGGACTCCTTCGGACACGTGAACAACGTGGTCTTCCTCCGCTACCTGGAGGAGGCGAGGATCGACTTCATGTTCCGGCTGGCGCCGGGGGAGGGCAGCGAGTCCTTCACCGGCGGGTCCGTCGTGGCTCGCCACGAGATCGACTACAAGCTGCCCCTCGTGCACCGGCACGAGCCGGTGCTCATCGAGTCCTGGGTGACCCGTATTGGCGCCGCGTCCCTGACCATCGGCTACGAGGTCAAGGACGAGGCGACCGAGGACGCGCCCGAGAAGGTCTACGTGCGCGCCTCGACCGTGGTCGTGCCCTACAACCTCGCTGAGGGCCGGCCGCGCCGGATCACGGCCGAGGAGAAGCACTTCCTCGAGAAGTACCTCGACGAGCCCGTCGGCTCGGAAGGACGCCTCGCGGCATGAACCAACGGCTGCACTTCGCCGACTCCGGGGAGGCGGCTGACCTCGCCGCCTTCCTGGGCCGGCTGGTGCACTACGACCGCGCCGCCGCCGTCCGCCTTCAGGGCGGCGGCGGCGCGCTCGCCGTGTTCGGACGGCCGCCGTCCTTCGAGGTCCTGGCCATCCGCACGGTACGGCTCGCCGCGCCCGTCGAGATGCCGCTCGACCTGACGGTCTCCGCCGGTGAGCTCCTGGAATCCGTGGACGAGGCCTCGGCCGCGGCCACGGTGCCGCGGCCGGTCACCGGCCCGCCGTGGACCGGGGTGCTCCCGCCGCGCGGCGGCTGGCGGCAGCTGCCCGGGCTGCCCGGGCCCGAGGAGATGGGGGCGGCCGTGGCGGGCGCCGTCGCCGAGTTCCGCGCCCGCGACGAGGCCCTGCCCGAACAGCACCGGACCCGGTCCGAGCGCGACCGCATCGGCCGCGAGATCTGGTCCCGGACGCTGGGCGACACCGAGCTCCCGCTGCGCGCCGTGCACGCCGCGCAGTCCCTGGGCTTCCTGCGGCCGGTACGGTCCACCGTGCCCGCCGCCACCCCGCGTACGGCGACCGCCCCCGACCCGGTGGCCCTGCTCGCCGCCGGGAGCTGGCTGCGGCTGCGTACCCCGTACGGCTCCGTCGCCATGCGCAGCCCCGGCCTGGGCGGCGGCCTGGGCGCCCTCCAGGTCCGCCCGGTCCGGCCCTCGCGCTGAGCGCGGGCTGACCCGGCCTGACCTCGGGCTGAATCCAGGGCCGGCTAACCCGCCGTGTTGATCATCGACGCGGCGGCGTACGTGAGGTACTTCCACAGCTGGGCCTCGTGCTCCGGCGCCAGGCCCAGCTCGTCCACCGCGACCCGCATGTGGCTCAGCCAGGCGTCGTGCGCCGCCGCGTCCACCTGGAACGGGGCGTGCCGCATCCGCAGGCGGGGGTGGCCGCGGTGCTCGCTGTAGGTGGTCGGGCCGCCCCAGTACTGCATCAGGAACAGGGTGAACCGCTCCTCGGCCGGGCCCAGGTCCTCCTCCGGGTACATCGGGCGCAGCAGCGGGTCCTCCGCGACCCCCTGGTAGAAGCGCCGGACGAGGCGGCGGAAGGTCTCCTCGCCGCCCACCTGCTCGTAAAAGGTCTGCTCCTGAAGCGTGCCCCGCGGAATCTCGTTCACCCGACCATCGTCTCAGACGCCCGGACGGAGGACCGGGGTCCTAGGACCCCCCCCGCACCGCATCCGTGCGGACTCCGCGAGGTCGCACCCGAGGGCGGCCCGCAGGACAGTTGAGTCATGGGCGCACACACCTCACGCACCACCCGCGTACGGGACCTGCGCGAAACCGCGCACGCCGCACAGGTGCGCGAGCTGACGGCGGCCGGGGTGCTGGACGACCCGGCCTGGCGGGCGGCGTTCGCCGCCGTGCCCCGGCACGTCTTCGTCCCCTACTTCTGGACCGGCCGCGGCGCCGGCCACGAAAGGCTCTGGGCCGAGGACCCCGACCCCGAACGCCGGGCCCGCTGGCTGCGCGGGGTCTACGAGGACACCCCGCTCGCGACCCGGCTGCGCGACGGCGAGCTGGTCTCCTCCAGCAGCCAGCCCTCACTGATGGCGAAGATGCTGCGGGCGCTGGACGTGCGCGACGGCGACAACGTGCTGGAGATCGGCGCGGGCACCGGCTACAACGCCGCCCTGCTGTGCCACCGCCTCGGCGATGACCTCGTCACCACCGTGGACCTCGACGAGGAGATCACCGAGTCCGCGCGTGCCCACCTGGCCGAGCTCGGCTACCACCCGGTGGTGGTCACGGGCGACGGGGCGCGCGGCGCTCCCGCCCGGGCCCCGTTCGACCGGATCATGGTGACCTGCACGCTGCCGCTCATCCCGCACGCCTGGCTGGCCCAGTGCCGGCCCGGGGCGCGGATCCTGGCCCCGCTGTCGACCGGGCTGATCGCGCTCACGGTCAGGGACGCCGACTTCGCCGAGGGCCGTTTCCTGCACAACCCGGCGTACTTCGTCCCGCTGCGCGGCGCCACGGCGGCGCCGCAGCCGGCCGCCGGGGTGCCGTACGGGCTCCCGTACGAGCTGGTGGAGAACGAGCGCTTCCAGTTCATGCTCGTGCTGACCGCGGGCGCCCTGCATCCCCGGGAGGCCCTGGACCTGTGGCGGCGCGAGGACCGCCCGGCCCGGGAGCGCTTCGGGGTCACGGTCACCGCCGAGGGCCAGTGGTCGTGGCTCGACGATCCCCAGGGGCCCTACTCGTGGCCCCTGGGGGAGAGGTGAAACAGCCCGGCGCAATCAGCCCCGGCGGATGGTGATCGTGGTCCAGGCACCCACGTGGACGCGGTCGCCGTCGGTGAGCGGGACCGGGACGTAGGGCTGGATCGGCTCCTCGCCGCCGTTGATGGTGGTGCCGTTGGTGGAGTTCTGGTCCACCACCGCCCAGCTGAGGTCGGGCTGCTGGACGAGGACCGCGTGCTGGTGGGAGACGCCCGGGTCCTCCGGGGGCACCGACAGGTCGATGTCGGGGGACTCGCCCGTGGAGGCACGACGGCGGCCGATGGTGATCTGGCCGCCGGAGAGCGGCAGGTGCTGCTCCGGGGAGTACGCGGGCAGGTTGAGCGCCGCCGCCTCGGGGCCGCTGCGCTGCATCATCGCCATGAAGTACGAGCGGTCGGGGCCGATCGTCGCGGTCCAGGAGCCGCCCTGGGGCGCGTAGGACTGCTGCTGTGGCGGAGGCTGCTGCTGGTACTGCTGCGGCTGAGGGGGCTGGTGCTGCTGGTATTCCTGCTGGTATTCGCGCTGCTGCGGCGGCGCCGGGGGCTGCTGCTGGTACTGGGGCTGCGCGGGCTGCTGGTACTCCTGCTGCGGCTCGTGTGCGGGAGGCGGCAGCAGCCAGTCGTCCTCGCGCTGGAGCGGTTCGGCCGGCCGGTTGACCCGGGACGGCCGCGAGCCCTGGTACTCGAAGTGGTCCTGGGAGTACGCCCCGGGCGTCGGCACGGGCGGCGGAGGCGTGGACGGCGGCGCGGACGGGGGAGGCGTGGCCTGGGGCGCGGACGGCGGCGTGGCGCCGGTCCCCTGGGGCCCCGGGTCCGCGGTGAGAGGGGCGTACGAAGTCGCCGTACGCGTCAGGAAGTTGTACCGGCACTCCTCGCAGAACGGGGCCATGGCCTCGCGCGGGGTCCGGCACTGCGGGCAGAGCTCCGCCTGGGCGGTCGGCTCACCGGCGGTCGGGGGGAAGCCGTAGCCGTAGGAGGGAGCCGGAGGGGGACCCTCCGGGGCAGCCATGCGGTGGCCGCAGACTTCGCACCAGTCGTCGGAGGCGGACTGGTGCCCGTTCGGGCAGGTCGGCATGGCGGCGCTTCCCCCTTCTTCTCCCTGCGTCATCGCGTCAGGTCTTCTCAGGTCTTCTTCACTCGGACGGTCTGCGTCGAACGCGTTTCGAGGGTCATCTCGTCGGCGTCCGCAACCTTCGCTTTCAGGCGCACAGTACCCGCCGCGGCATCCACGACATCCACCACCTTCGCGAGGAGTTTCGCGGTGTCGGCGTTTCCGGAGGCACTGGCCAGCTGCACGGCGCGCCCGAGTTTGGCCGTGGCCCCGTCCACATCGCCCAGTTTGCGGGCTTCCAGTCCCTGCTGGATGGCCTGCGCGAGCTCCGCCTGCCCCGTGTAGTGGGCCACCTGCGGGTTGATCGCGGTGGAGGCGGCCAGGTCGTCCGTCCAGACCGCGCGCACCAGCCCCTGCGCGAGGACGAGCGGGCTCTCACCCGCCGCGCCCGGCAGGACGAGCGTGGCGCGGGCGGCGAGCATCTCCTGGCCCACGGACGCACTCGGGACGCGGACGCACACGTGGTAGTCGCGGGACTCGTCGCCCCAGGAGCCGGTCGGGTAGTCGCCGGCGCGCGGGCCCGCCCCGGTGCGGCGGTCGGTCAGGTCATGGACGGCCGGCGCCACCTGCTTGACGTACTGGATCTCCGCCCCGACCGGGGTCCACAGGCGCAGCGCGACGTCCGCGACCTCCTTGCCCATGACGTTCTCCATCATGCGCGTGAAGTCCTCGGCGAGGTGGGCCGGATCGGCCACGATGTCGGCGGAGCCGAGCAGCGCGCTCGCGATGCCGGTGACCTCCTTGACCTCCCAGTCGGTGCCCACCCCGCGGGCGTCGCAGGTGAAGCGGCCCGCGCACGCGTCGAGGGTGGCGCGCAGCACGGCCGGGTCCTCGTGCTCGTTGCGGCCGTCGGTGAGCAGGATGCCGTGCCGTATGGCGGCGGGCGCCTGGCGCAGCAGTCCGTCGGCGAGGCGCAGCCAGGTGCCGATGGCGGTGCCGCCACCGGAGCTCAAGGCCCGCAGTGCCTCCTTGGCCTGGGCGCGGGTGACCGGGTCGGCGACGGCGAGGCGGCCCTGGCCCGGGTAGACCTCCTTGGCCACGTGCGTACCGGCGATCACGGCGAAGGAGGTGCCGTCGCGCAGGGTGTCGACGGCCGCGGCCGTGGCCTCGCGGGCGCCGCGCATCTTCTCCGGCGGGTACTCCATGGAGCCCGAGCAGTCGACCATGATCACGACGGCCGCCGTGCCCTGGGCGGCCGTCGCGCGGGTGGCGGTGGCACCGCCGGTGGAGGTGACCGTGACGATGGCGTGGACGTCCCGCCCGCCCTGCGGGAGGAACTCGTTCTGGTACACCTCCACGCTGAAGCGCGGGGCGCTGGGCTTGGCGAAGTTCGCCATCGGTGGGACTCCTAGGGGCTGGCTCGGCTGGCTCGGGCAGGCGGGTCAGGCCTGAGGGCGCACTTCCGGTTCCGCTTGTCTCTGCGGGCCAGGTTCCGGTTCCGCGCCCGGTTCCGGTCCGCTCTCCGCGGCGGGCGCGTCGGGCGCGGCGGCGAACGGCACCACGGCCACGGTGACGTTGTCGTGTCCGCCGCCGTCGAGGGCGTGTCCCACCAGGACCTGCGCGCTGTGCAGGGGCCGGACGGCGGCGTCCGCGGGCAGCACCTGGGCCATCTCCCGGGCGGACTCCGCGTAGTTCCACAGGCCGTCGGTGCAGACGACGACCACGCCGGGGTGGTCCGGCTTGAAGATGGCGGTGTGCGGTTCGAGGTCGTACGCGTCGGCCCCGAGCCAGCCGGTGATGGCGTGGGCGCGGACGTCGGCGTAGGCCTCGGCCTCGCCCATCAGCCCGGCCGCGACCATCTGGGCGGCCCAGGAGTCGTCCTCGGTGAGCCGGCGGGGCAGCGCGGCGCGGTCGTCGGGGACCCAGTACGCGCGGCTGTCGCCCACCCAGCCGATGGTCAGCAGGCCGCCGCTGACGACGGCGCCGACCAGGGTGCAGGCGGGAGCGTTCTGCGCGCCGGGGGTCTGGGGTGCCAGCGCGTTGACCGCGGCGGCCGCGGCCAGGATCGCGTCGTGCATGGCCTCCTGGGGATGGGCGCCTCGCGGGAGCGCGTCGAGGAGGGCCTCGTTGGCGGCTGCGGCCGCGGCCGCTGATGCATCGTCGGGACGGCTCGCGGAGGAGACGCCGTCGCAGACGATGGCCACGGTGGCGGCGGATCCGTCGGGCAGGGCGGTGGCGGCGACCGCGAACGAGTCCTCGTTGCGGTGGTGGCGCAGCCCGCGGTCGCTGACGGCGGCGACGCTCCCGAGCTCCTCTTCGAGGTGGTCCCGCTCCCGGGGCTGGGCGTGCCCGCAGTGCTCGCAGTACCCGTCGGTGTCCACGTAACCCGAGCGGCAGGCGACGCAGGTCTTGCCCCCGTCCGCCTGTCCCGGCGGGGTGCCGTACGGGGCTTCGTGCTCGGCCGCGGTGCCCCGCGGGCCCTCCTCCGGGGGCGTGCCGGCCCCGCCGGGTGTGTCGTACCGGGCATGCGGCCCCTCCGGCGCGGCGCCGTGCGCGTGCTCGGCCGAGCGCTCGCGGGGAACCGGGTTGCCCTCCGGCGGTGTGCCGGTGTGGTGCGGGCCTTCGCCCGCCCCCCACGGCGTCCCCTCGGGTGGCGTGCCGGGGCCGCCGGGCAGGTCGTACCGGCCGGCCGGCGCGGCGGCGGGCACCGCGGGCACGGCCGGGTGCGGATCCGGCTCCGGCGCGGGCGTGGTCCATTCGGCCGGGCCGTCGACCAGGGTCGGCGCGGCCGCGGCCACGCTGCCCCACCCCGGGGCGGGCCCGGGGGCGGGTCCGGCGGCGGGCCCGGGTCCGGCGGCGGCGACCGGTGGCGCCGTCGGCAGGGGGATCGTCGGATGGTCCGCGGACGCAGCCGGGGGAGGTGCGGTGACGGCGTAGCCGCAGACTCCGCAGAAACGGTCACCCTCCTCCAGCGGTTCCGCGCAGCTGGGGCAGCCCGACAGCCGATGCATCGACATCAATCACACCCACGTCCGGGGACGGAAACGGTTTGCCCGCTCCACCAGTTCGATCCTCTCCTCGCCCCGCTGCGCCAGCCGTGCGAGTACGCGGTACGAGCGCTCCAGTCCGAAGCGCAGGCCCCGTTCGTCCAGTTGACTGCCGAGCAGCGAGGTCCTTCCGGGGTCGGAACCCCGGCTACCCGACAGTACCCAGTCGAGGGCCGAGCCCAGAACTTCCGTCGTGAGCCGCTCGTGGCGCTCCGGGTCCAGCCCGAACCGCCGCAGCGCCTCCACCTGGTCGGCAGCGGCTGTCAGATCCGCAAGCAGGGGCTCCTGCGGGGACCGGTCGCGCAGACGTGCGCGTACGGCCGCCACCCGCGCGGCGGTGTAGTGGATGGAGGCCTCCGGTACGGACTCCAGGGTGCGCACGGCTCCGGCCCGGTCACCGGCGGCCAGCTGGACCCGGGCCAGCCCGAAGGCCGCGCTCACGAATCCGGGGTCGGTGATCCAGACGAGGCGGTAGTACTCGGCGGCGTTGTCCAGCTGGCCCAGGACCTCCGCGCACAGCCCGAGGGCCAGCTTCGGTGCGGGCTCGCCCGGGAAGGCGTCGTAGATCGCGTCGAAGGACAGGGCCGCGATCTCGTCCTCCCCGGTGGCCAGCGAGGCGGTCCCGCGGGCCCACACCACCCGCCAGTCGTCCGGATGCCGTGCCTCCAGCTCGGCCAGGGCGCGGCCGGCGGCGGCCAGTTCGCCCAGCTCCAGCCGGGCACGCAGCTCCCGCAGTCGCAGCTCGGCCGAATCGGCGGGCGCCGAGCCGAGCGCGCCCAGGAGGTCGCCGGGCGCGGTGGCCAGCAGGCCGGCGAGGAAGCCGGCATTGGGGTCGGCCGCGTCCACGAGCGGTACGGGCAGCGCCAGCGCGGTGGCACGGGCGTCGAGCGTCGCCGCTCCCGCGGGCGGCGGGGACACGGGTACGGGTGCGGCCCCAGGGGCCCCGGCCGGGCCGGGCGGATTCGGCGGTGCCCCCGGTCTCACGGGCGCCGACCGCGGTGCGGGCACCGGCGCACCCGTCACGTGCGTGGCCGTGGTCCCCAGCGAGGGCACGGACGCCGTGCCGGGCGGGGTCCCGCCGAGGGGAGGCTGAGGCCACGGGCCGGGAGCGCCGACGGCCGCGAGCGGGGCAGCGCCGGCCGGCGGTCCGGCGACGGGGGCCGCCGCGGCCAGGGCGACGGCCGGGGCGCGGCCGGCGCCGAACAGCCTGCTCCGCCGGGAGACGACGACCCGCTCGCCCAGCCGGGAGACCGCGGCCCCCGGCGCGTCGGTGAACAGCCGGGTGTCCGGAACGCGCAGCTCCGGGCCGAAGAGCGTGGACAACTGCGGCCGCGGCCGGCCCGTCTGGAGGGCGACCACCTCCCGCAGCACGCCCGTCAACTGGTCCGCCATCTCCTGCGCGGACGAGAACCGCCGACCCGGATCCGGGTCGGTGGCCCGTACGAGCAGCCGGTAGAAGGACTCGTACCGGGCGAACACCTCGATGTGCTCGGGGTCCGGGAGCGAATCCACGAACACGTTGGTGTAGCCCTGGAAGTCGAAGGTCAGGACGGCCAGCGTGCGCGCCACCGTGTACAGGTCGGAGGCGACCGAGGGACCCAGCTCCGCGACCTCCGGGGCCTGGTAGCCCACCGTGCCGTAGATGGCCGACTGTTCGTCGTCCATCCGGCGCACCGCGCCCATGTCGATCAGCTTCAGCTGGTCCTGCTGCTGGATCGCGTTGTCGACCTTGAAGTCGCAGTACAGAAGGTTTCTGCTGTGCAGGTGGCCGAGTGCCTCCAGGGCCTCGATGCCGTACGCGCACGCCTGCTCCACCGGCAGCGGATCACGCCGGCCGTCCGGCCGGCGCCGCTCGTTGGCGATCTCCTTCAGCGATTTGCCGCCCACGTACTCCATGACGATGTACCCGTCCAGCGAACCGGTCCGCTGGTCCAGGTGCTCCACGAAGTTGTAGATCCGCACGATGTTGGAGTGCTCGATCTCCGCGAGGAAGCGCCGCTCGGAGATCGCGGCCTCCATCGCGTCCTGGTCCCCGGTGTCCAGCAGGCCCTTGAGCACCACCCACCGGTCCGAGACCGCCCGGTCCACCGCGAGGTACACCCAGCCGAGCCCGCCGTGCGCGAGGCAGCCGGCCACCTCGTACTGACCGTGCACCACATCGCCCGCGCGGAGCTTGGGCACGAAGGAGTACGGGTGCCCGCACTTGGTGCAGAACCCCTCCGTACGGCCCGGCCGCTCGCCCCGGGCCCGTCCCACCGGGGCGCCGCAGTCCGAGCGCGAGCAGAACCGCTTGCGCTCCGGCACCTCCGGGTTCTCCAGGACCGCGGCCGAAGGATCCGGACGTGGCACCTCCGGAACGTTGACCAGCCCGGCCCCGAGCCGCCCGCGCCCCGAGGACGACGGCGCCGAGCCCGAACTGCGCACCGACACCGACCGGGTGGAGGCGCTGCCGGACAGCGAGCGCGAGAGCCGCCCCGACACCGAGCGGCGGGACCCCGACGAACGCGACGAGCGCGCCGAGGCCGAGGACCGCGCCGAACCGTGCGAGCCCTGAGACCCGTGAGATCCCTGAGACCCGTGTGAACCGAACGACCCCCGGGACCCGGCGGACCCCAGAGAGCCGCGCGCCGCGCTCGTCATCCCCGTCGGCGGCGACACCAGCTCCTCCGCACCCGCGGCGACGGAGCCGACGGGCGCCAGCCCGCAGGTGTCGCAGTACAGCTCGCCGCCACCCATGTCCTCGTACGTCCCCGGGCAGCCGGGGCGAACGCACGCCGTTCCGATCAGGCTCATGCGCCCTCCTTTCCGGGAGCCCCCGTGCCCTGCAACGCCTCTGCCGCCGACTGCTGGTAGCGCAGAACGGCCTGTTCGGCGACCCGCAGGTCACAGGGCGCGCTCCACAGCATCCGCCGGGCCGTGTCGTACCGCTCCATCAGCAGCGGGTCCTCCGCCAGCCCGTGCCGGGCCACCTTCGCCTTGTACGCGTCGAGCCGCCCGCGCAGTTCGGCCCGTACCGCCAGGGGCGCCGTCACCGCTGTCAACGATTCACGGGCCCTGCGGAGTTCCTCCTCGGCCCGCTCCTCCAGCGATTCCAGCAGCGGAGAGAGCCGGTGCCAGCGGGACTGGCGCCGGTGCTCGGCCGCCGCCGCGAGCTGCTCCTGCAGCGCCGTCGGCGGGCCGCTCACCGCGGGCACCTCCGTCGCGGCGATCTTCGCCAGCACCTCGCCGCGCGCGGTCCGTGCCTCGGCGAGCGTCCGGTCGGCCCGCGAGAGTACGTCCCGCAGGCTGATCAGCCGCTGCTCGGCGTCCTGCCGGACGTCCAGCACGGCCTCGACCTCCCGGCGTACGTCCTCCAGCGCGAGCGCGGCGCGGTCGTAGCGCCCCGTGTCGGGCCGGCCGCCGCCGGGCGCGGAGCTGCCCGCCGCAGGCACCCAGAACGCCAGCGGGTCGGCGATCACCTGCGCCCGCAGCTCCGCCAGCTCGGCGGTGATGGCCTCCAGATCGTCGCCCGAGGGGTGTTCACCCGGGCGCACCCCCACCGAGTGGGCCAGGGAGCGGGTGCGGTGCAGCTCGGCGGCGAGCAGGTCGATCCGCGCGGGCAGCGCCGACCACACCGCGTCGGCCGCGACCACCACGTCCAGCGAGCTCGCGTACAGCTCGTTCATCCGGGCCACCAGCTCGGCGAGCGAGAGCCGCTCCGCCAGCGCGACGCCCTCCGCGGCGGCGCCCGCGATCAGCACGCCGGGCCCGCGCAACCGTTCGGTCAGCTCGACCAGGTCCTCGCGGTTCGGCCAGCGGCGCCGCTCCCGGACCTCCCGGGCGGCGCTCAGGGCTCCGCTGTACGCGTCGAAGTACCGCCACAGCCGGGTGATGTCCGCGTCGGCGGCCGCCCACCGCTCCTTGGTGATCCCGCTCAGCCCGGCGCCTTCCAGCAGCCGGCGCCCCGCGTGGTCCTGGAGGGCGAGCAGGGAGGTCTCGACGGCCTCGTGCTCCGCTCCCAGCCGGGCCAGCGCGCGGTCGACGCCGTCCCGGTCCATCACTGCCGACCACGCCTCCACCGACTGTGCCTCCGCTTCCGCTTCCGCCTCCGTGCCCTGCCCGGTGTCCTGCCCGGTGTCCGGTCCTCTCACCGCCACCGGCCTCAGCCGTCCCGGTACTTGGGCGCGGGCGGTCCGGTGACGCCGGGCAGCACGGGCGCCAGGTGCTTGAGGTACGACCTCATCCACGGGCTGTCATTGCCGCCCGCACGGTATCCCTCCAGCACCTTGTTGACCCGGCGTACCAGGTCGGAGGCGTCCTTGTTCATCGCCACACCGTAGAACTCACGGGTGAACGGCGAGCCGACCAGCTGCACCGAGGGGTCCTGCGCGGCCTGGCCGGCCGCGAGGGCGTTGTCCGTGATGATGCCGTCCACCTCGCCCAGCTGGAGGCGGACCAGGCAGTCCAGCTGGTTGGGCACGGTGACCGGCACCGAGCCGTACGACTGCGCCTTCAGCGCCGCCTCAGCCGTGGAACCGGAGGCGAAGCAGATCCGTTTGTCCTTCAGGGAGGTGTCGTACCCGGTGATGGGCGAACCCTTGGAGGCCAGCACCTGCTGCCCGGCCTCGAAGTAGGCCGTCGAGAAGGCGACGTCCTCCAGCCGCTTGCAGTTGATGGTCATGGTCCGCACGACGACGTCGACGCGCCCCTCCTGGAGCGCCGGAACGCGCTGACTGGTGGGGATGGCCCGGTAGATGACCGCGTTCGGGTCGCCCAGGATGTCCTGCGCGATGGCCTTCACGAGGTCGATGTCGAAGCCGTCGAGGCCGCCGCCCTCCTTGGCCTGGTTGCGGTAGCCCCAGCGGAAGCTGTTCTGGTCCACGCCCGCGACGAGCTTGCCGGCCGCCTTGATCCGGGCGATCGCCGCGCCGTCCAGACCGGACGGGCGCAGGCTGGCCTCCGGGTCCGGGCAGGTGTCGGTGAGCACCCAGGGCGCGGCCGGAGCCACCGCCATCGAGGCGGGCTCGCGGAGCGCCGGCGGGCGTCCGGCGTCCGGAGTCGCCCGGGCCAGCGGCAGCAGCACGGCCCCCGCCGTCACGGCGCAGGCGGCGGCCATCGCGGTCACCCCGCCCCAGCCGCGCAGCCGGCCCGCCAGCCGCCGCACTCCGGACGCCCGGGACACCCCGGACACCTCGCTCCCGGCGCTCCCGGCGCTCCCGGCGTTCCCGTGACCGTCGCAGGCTCGCATCGCTCGTATCCGCATCGCTCTCACCTGTACTCCGAAAGCCTGCGCCCGATGCCGAGCAGCGCCGCCGCCGCGCCGACGACCACGAGGACCGCCGTGCCGGTCAGCAGGCCGCCCAGAGCGCCGAGCCCGTCCCGGGCCGCCCCGGTGAACTCCTGCTGCTCGTGGGCCACCGCCTGCTCCAGCGAGGCGTCCACGACGTCGAAGGCGGCCCCGCTGCTGTCCTTGTGGTCCTTGTCGCCGACGACCTGGGGCAGTGCGGCCTCGTAGTCCCCCTTCAAGTCCGCCTCCCGGGCCGCCGTGTGCCGCTGCTTCCACTGCTTCACGCCGTCCGCGGCACGGGTCACCGGCGCCCGGCCGGCCTCGTCGTCGGCCAGCCGCAGCGCGGTCGCGAGCCCGGCGTCCAGCGCCTTCATGTTGGTCGTGAAGTCCACGTCGTACTTGTCGGACTTCTTGTCCTCGGCCAGGACGGCGCCCCGCGCGATCAGGGTCAGATTCTCGCCCGCCCGAGCCTGGAGGGAGGCGATCCGCGCGTCGTTGAGCACCTTCAGGGACTCCTGCCCCTGCGCGCGGGCCTCACTCAGCGAGGAGCGCGCCACGGTGTGCCCCACGGCCAGCCACAGCAGCACCACCACGGACGCGGCCGTCGCCGCCAGCAGACCGTGGTTGAAGACCCTGTTCGTACGCCGGTAGTCGCGCCGCTGCGCCCACGCCAGGGCGCCGAGCGCGACCAGGCCCGCGGCGAGCGAGGCCAGCGGCCAGGACCGGGCGTCGTCGTAGTCCCGGTAGAGCCGGCCCGTCTCGGCCTCGTACAGCCGCTCCGCGGCCGGCAGCAGCTGGGTGGTCATCTGCTCGTTCGCGTACCGGAGGTAGGCCCCGCCCAGCGGCAGGCCCTGCCGGTTGGCGGCGCGGGCCTGTTCGACCAGGCCGGTGTACCGCGGCAGCTGCTCGCTCAGCAGGGTGATCTGGGCGCGCGCGTCATCGCTGCCCCCGGTGTTGGCGGCCGCGCTCACCAGCAGTCTGGAGGCGTTGGCTATGTCCTTCTCGTACCGCTGGCGGACCTCGCGCTCGTCCGTGGCGCCCAGCAGGAACCCGCTGGAGGAGGCGGTGTCGGCGTCCGCGAGGGACCGGTAGATGCTCGCCGCGTCCGCGCTCAGCGGCTGGCTGCGGCCCACGACGTCGTCGGCGGCGGCGGACCGGCCGGAGATCTCCCCGACCGCGACCGCGCCGAACAGCAGGACCAGGGCGGCCAGTGCGGCACCGATGATCCGCAGCCGGCCGGGCTCGGTCGTCGCTGCGGCGCGCAGCCGCTCCACGCCCTCGGCCCAGGCGGTACTCCGCCCCGGTGGGGCACCCGGCGGCATCGCCTGCGGCCCGGCGGGCGGCACGGCGAGACCGCCCCCCGGCGCGGGCGCGCGTGATGTCATGGCCACCGTGACCTCCCCCTCGGTCCTGTCCCTGCTCGTCCTCGTCCTGTCCTTGCTCCGCAGCAGTATGGACGTAGCGACGGCGGGCCACAGCACCCGGTGCTGGATCCCGGGTGATCCGCCCCCGCCACCCCTTCACCGTCAATACGTCCGTACGACCGCCACGGTTCCAGACAGGACGCCCCCTGGGGCAGGTTCACCCGAAATGGGCACGGAGTTTGCCGTGGGCGGACGACGGGGCCCCGAGCGCGTCCAGCCCTAGCAGTCCGGCGCCCAGTACCGGAGGGGCCGTCACGACGGACATCCTCGCGCGCGGGGCCCGCGCGGCGAGACCCTCCGCGATGCGCTCGTCCAGCTGCGGGTGCCGGGCGGCCAGCACACCGCCGCCCAGCACCACCGGCACCTCCCGCTCCAGCAGGCCCAGGCGGCCCAGCGCCACCGTGGCCATGACCACGATCTCGTCCGCCTGCCGGTGCACCAGCGACAGCGCCACCGGGTCCCCGGCGGCCGCCACCGCGAACAGCAACGGGGTCAGCTCGTGCCGTCGCGCGCCCGGGATGCGGCCCAGGTGCACCTCCTCGATCAGCGCGTACACCGTGTCCAGGCCGAAGTGCGCGGGCAGCGCCCGGGCCAGCTCCGTCGCCTCGCCCCGCCCGTCCTCGGCGCGGGCCGCGAACCACAGGGCCTCCTCGGCCAGTCCGCCTCCGCCGCCCCAGTCGCCGGAGATCCGGCCGACCGCGGGGAAGCGCGCCGTCCGCCCGTCAGGGGTCATCCCGACGCAGTTGATGCCCGCCCCGCACACCACGGCGACCCCGCACGGCTCGGCGTCCGCGGGCAGCCCGGCGCGCAGCAGCGCGAAGGTGTCGTTGTGCACCGCCGTCGCGCGCCCCCAGTTCCGGCTCCGGATCTCGCGCTCCAGCTCCCGTTCCTCCACCGGGAAGTCGGCGTTGGCCAGACACGCCGACACGTGCAGGGCGCCCGGTCCGCCATCCGCGTCGAACCGCAGCCCGGCAGCCGCCATCGCCTCGGCCAGCACGTCGACGGCCGCGGGCACACCCGTCCGGAACGGCTGGAAGCCCCCGGCCTGCCCGGAGCACAGCACCGAGCCGTCCGGACCGAGGAGCGCCACGTCCGTCTTGCTGTTGCCCGCGTCGATCGCCAGTACGGAAGGCAGGGCCGGGAGGGTCACGCCCATGCGAGGTGCTCCTTGTTGTGCGCGAGGAGCCGGTCCGTCAGCCCCTCGGCACGGTCGAACTGGCCGACCAGCGGGTGTGCCAGCAGTGCCCGGAAGACCCGGTCACGGCCGCCGCGCAGCGCCGCGTCCAGCGCGAGGTCCTCGTACGCCGTCACGTGCGAGATCAGGCCGGCGTACAGCGGGTCCGGCCGCGGCACGGCCAGTGGCACCGGACCGGAGCCGCCGACCCGTGCCTGTACCTCGACGACCGCGTCGTCCGGCAGGAACGGCAGCGTCCCGTTGTTGAGCGTGTTGACCACCTGGACGGCCGGTGCGCCGTCGCCCAGCAACGAGGCCGCCAGGTCCACGGCCGCCTCGGAGTAGAAGGCGCCGCCCCGCTTGGCCAGCAGCGCCGGCTTCTCGTCGAGCGCGGGGTCCCCGTACAGGGCGAGCAGCTCCCGCTCCATCGCGGCGACCTCGGCGGCCCGCGAGGGCTTGGTCGCGAGCTCGCGTACGACCTCGTCGTGCGCGTAGAAGTACCGCAGGTAGTACGACGGTACGACGCCCAGCCGGTCCAGCACGGCGCGCGGCAGGCGGAGGTCGGCGGCGACGGCGTCGCCGTGCTCGGCGAGCAGCCGGGGCAGCAGGTCCTCGCCGCCCGGGCCGCCCCTGCGCACGCCCAGCTCCCAGGTGAGGTGGTTGAGCCCCACGTGGTCCAGGTGGATGTCGGCCGGTGCCAGGTCCAGCAGGGCCGCGAACTTCCGCTGGAAGCCGATGGCGACGTTGCACAGGCCGACCGCCTTGTGGCCGGCCCGGAGCAGTGCCCGGGTGACGATGCCGACCGGGTTGGTGAAGTCGATGATCCAGGCATCGGGGTTGGCCCGCCGGACCCGCTCGGCGATGCCGAGGACCACCGGGACGGTGCGCAGCGCCTTGGCGAGCCCGCCCGCGCCGGTGGTCTCCTGCCCGACGCAGCCGCACTCCAGCGGCCAGGTCTCGTCCTGGAGCCGGGCGGCCTGCCCGCCGATGCGCAGCTGGAGCAGGACGGCGTCGGCGCCGTCGACGCCCGCGTCGAGGTCGGAGGTTGTGGTGATCAGTCCGGGGTGCCCCTGCCGGGCGAAGATCCGGCGGGCCAGGCCGCCGATCAGCTCCAGCCGCTCGGCGGCGGGGTCGATCAGCACCAGTTCCTCGATCGGCAGGGTGTCGCGCAGCCGCGCGAAGCCGTCGATCAGCTCGGGGGTGTAGGTGGAACCGCCACCCACCACTGCGAGTTTCATCGTCGTTAGCCTTTCACTCCGGTCAGGGTGACTCCCTCGACGAACGCCTTCTGGGCGAGGAAGAAGAGGACGATCACGGGCGCCATGACCAGCACCGTCGCGGCCATGGTCAGGTTCCAGTTGGTGTGGTGCGCCCCCTTGAAGGACTCCAGTCCGTAACTGAGGGTCCAGGCAGCCGGGTTGTCGGAGGCGTAGATCTGCGGGCCGAAGTAGTCGTTCCAGGCGCAGAAGAACTGGAACAGCGCGGCCGCGGCTATCGCGGGCTTCGCCATCGGCAGCACGACCCGCAGCAGGGTGCGCACCTCGCCGCAGCCGTCGACACGTGCCGCGTCCAGGTATTCGCCGGGGATGGTCAGCAGGAACTGGCGGAGAAGGAAGATGGTGAAGGCGTCGCCGAACGCCATCGGGACGATCAGCGGCCACAGGGTGCCCGACAGGTCGAGCTGCTTGGCCCAGAAGAGGTACATCGGGATGACCACGACCTGTGGCGGCAGCATCATCATCGCGATCACCAGCAGCAGACAGAGCCGCTGCCCGCGGAAGCGGAACTTGGCGAGCGCGTACGCGACGGGCACGGAGGAGACCACGGTCAACAGGGTGCCGAGCCCGGCGTACAGAAGGGTGTTGCGCCACCAGGTCAGGAAGCCCGGCGTGTTCCACACCTGGGCGTAGTTGTCCCACTCCCAGGTGTCCGGCCACAGGTCGCTGGTCAGCGCCTGCCGGTCGCCCATCAGGGAGGTGAGCAGCAGGAACACGAAGGGGAGGACGAAGAACAGGGCGGCCGCCACCCCCAGGGAGTGGACGGCGATCCAGTGCAGTACGGGCCTGTTGACGCGCGTGCTCATGAACCCGCTCCGATCAGTCCGCCACGGCGGCGCATCAGGAGTGCGGTGAAGGCCATGGAGAGGGAGAACAGGACCAGTGCGACGACGCACGCGGTGCCGTAGTCGAAGCGCTGGAAGCCGAGGTTGTAGACGAGCTGGGGCAGGGTCAGGGTCGACTTGTCGGGGTAGCCGGGCTCGAACTGCTGGCCCGAGCCGCCGATCACCCCGGCGGCCACCTTCCCCGCCACCAGCGGCTGGGTGTAGTACTGCATGGCCTGGATGACCCCGGTGACCACCGCGAACAGGATGATCGGCGAGATGTTCGGCAGGGTGATGTGCCGGAACCGGGCCCAGGCCCCGGCCCCGTCCAGCTCGGCGGCCTCGTACTGCTCCTTCGGTACGTCGAGCAGCGCGGCCATGAAGATGACCATCAGGTCGCCCACCCCCCACAGCGCGAGGGCGGTCAGCGCGGGCTTGGACCAGTCGGCGTCGGTGAACCAGCCGGGAGTGGGCAGCCCGGCCGCGTCCAGCAGGCTGTTGACGGGGCCGGTGCCGGGGTTGAGCAGGAAGACGAAGGCCAGGGTCGCGGCGACCGGCGGGGCCAGGTAGGGCAGGTAGAAGAGGGTCCGGAAGATCCCTGCGCCCGTCTTGATCTTCGTGATGAGCAGGCCGGTGCCGAGTCCGAAGACGACCCGGCAGGAGACCATCACCACGACGAGCCACAGGGTGTTGCGCATCGCCGGCCAGAACAGCGGGTAGTCCGTGAAGACGTATCCCCAGTTGTCCAGGCCGTTGAAGACGGGCGGCCGGAAGCCGTCGTACCTGGTGAAGGAGAAGTACAGGGTGGACAGCAGCGGGTAGGCGAAGAAGACCGCGAAGCCGATCAGCCAGGGGGACATGAAGGCCGCGGTCCGCAGGGCGGACCGCCGGTGCTTCGTCCGCAGGGTGTGGGTGGTCGTGGAGGGCATCGGGGCTACTTGGCCTTCGCGATGTCCGTGTCGATCTGCTGGTCGGTCTCGGCGAGACCGGCCGGGATGTCGGTGACGTCGCCCTTCTCGACCCCGTAGGCGAGGTCCTGGAAGGTCAGCTGGTAGGTGCCGCCGTCGGCCTGGGCCGGGGTGGTGCTGGACTTCGGGTGCCGGGCTATGTCGAGGAAGGTCTTGAACTCCGGGGACACCTGGAGGTTCGGGGACTCCAGGGCCGCCAGGGTGGACGGGACGTTGTGGATGGCGTTGGCGAAGGCCACCACCGCCTCGGTGTCGGTGGTCATGTACTTCACCAGCTCCCAGGCGGCGTTCTGCTTCTTGCTGCCCGCGGCGATGCCCATGATCGTGCCGGAGAGGTAGCCCTTGCCGTAGTCGGCGGCCTGGTCGTCGGGGACGGGCAGCGGCGCTGTGCCGATCTCGAAGGGGACGCCGGCCTCCTTCGCCATCGAGGCCCGCCATTCGCCGTCGATCTGCATGGCCACCTGGCCGGTGTGGAAGGGGTGTTCGGCGCTCCACTCGTCACCGAAGGTGTTGCGGAACCTCTCCAGCTTCTCGTAGCCGCCGAGTTTGCCGACCAGGTCCTTCTGCGCGGTCAGCATCTTCGCGAAGGCCGGGTCCTTGGCCAGGTTGGACTTGCCGTCGGCGCCGAAGTAGGAGGGGCTCCACTGGGCGGCCAGCCGCATGGGGGTCGTCTCGTAGCCGTGGAAGGTGGGCATCAGGCCGACCTGCTCGTACGAGTCTCCCTTGGGTTTGGTCAGCTTCTGCGCGACCTCGGTGAACTGGCTCCACGTCCTCGGGGGCTCGGTGATGCCGGCGGCCGCGAAGGCGGTCTTGTTGTAGACGAGGCCGTACGCGTCGTGCAGCAGCGGCAGCGTGCACTGGTTGCCGTTGAACTGGGTGTACTCCAGCAGGGACTTGGGGAAGACCTTCGCCTTGTCCACGCCGGACTTCTTGAGGAAGGGGTTCAGGTCGGCGAAGGCGCGGGAGTTGCAGAACTTGCCGACGCTGTCGGTGGTGAAGGAGGCGACCGCGTCGGGGGCCTTGTCCCCGCCCGCGCGCAGCGCCTGGTTGATCTTGTCGTCGGTCATGTTGCCCGTGACCTGGACCTTGATGTTCGGGTGCGCCTTCTCGAACCGGGCGATGTTCTCCTCGATCGCCTTGGTCTCGCTCGGCGCGGACCAGCCGTGCCAGAAGTTGAGGGTGACGTCCTTGGCCGGGTCGTCGGCGGCCTCGGTGCCGCTCTGGCCCGTACAGGCGGTGGCGAGGACGGATATCGCGGCGAGGACGGTCGCGGTGGTGGTCAGGCGTCCGGTTCTGGGCATGGCGGGGCTCGCTCTCTGAGGGAGGAACTTCCTGTGGGGTGCCAGTGAGGGTGTGGGCCTGTGGGGGGTGTTGCGGGAGGGACGGTTCAGCGGGAGGTGTCGAACACCTCGTCGCGGGTGGCGGCCAGCGCGTTCTCCAGCGCACCGCGCAGCACCGGCCCCTTCGGCACCTCGCCGGAGACCAGGCGGGGCCGGGACGGCGCCAGTTCGGCGAGCTCGGCCTCCAGCAGGCCGCGCAGCGGGTCGCCGCCGGCGGCGATCACCGCCCCGGACAGCACCACGATCTCCGGGTCCAGCACGGCGACGAGCGAGGCGAGACCGGTGGCGAGCAGGGTGGCGTACGCCTGGAGGAAGCGCAGGTGCGCCCCCTCGGGCGTGGCCGCGGCCTGCCCGAGCAGTGCGACGGCTGCGGCCACCTCCGCGCTGTGCGAGCCCTCGGAGGCGGGGAGCGGCGGGGCCTCGACTCCCAGTTCCGCGGCGAGCCCGGGTACCACCTGTGCGCCGGCCAGCTCCTGGTAGCCGCCGGTGTTGGCCCGCGTGACCTGCCGGACCAGGGGGTGGCCCGGCACGGGCAGGAAGCCCACCTCGCCGGCGCCGCCGGTCCAGCCGCGGTGCAGCCGGCCGCCGAGCACCAGGGCGGCGCCGAGGCCCTCCTCGTTCCAGAGCAGGACGAAGTCCTCGTGGCCGCGCGCCGCGCCGAGGCGCTGCTCGGCGACGGCGGCGAGGTTGACGTCGTTCTCGTACTCGACCGGCATCGGCAGGGCCGCCGCCAGCTCGCCGAGGAGGGTGGGGGAGTGCCAGCCGGGGAGGTGGCTGGCGTAGCGCAGCCGGCCGGTCTGCGGGTCGAAGGCGCCCGGGGTGGCGATGACCGCCCGGTGCAGGTCGGACAGGTGCAGTCCGGCGGCCTTGACGGCTCCGCCGAGGGCTTCGACGACCTGTTCGACGGCGTCCTTGCCCTCGGTGTACGGGACCTCGTGCGTGCCGGTCACCGTGCCGGTGAGGTCGGCGACGGCCGCCAGTACGCGGCCCGGTGTGACGTCGAGCCCGCCGACGTACGCGGCCCGGGGGTTGACGGCGTAGAGCTGGGCGCTGGGGCCGGGGCGGCCGCCGTCGGTGCCGGTGGCCACGACGAGCCCGGCGGCCTCCAGGCGGGCCAGGAGCTGGGAGGCGGTGGGCTTGGAGAGCCCGGTCAGGTGCCCGATCCTGGTCCGGGACAGCGGGCCGTGCGTCAGCAGCAGCTCCAGCGCGGCCCGGTCGTTCATGGCGCGCAAGAGGCTGGGAGTTCCGGGCGTGGCGGCGGGCATGGTGCGCTCTCTCCCTCACCGAGGTCAACTGTTAAGTAAGTTTCCTATTGCTGTTCGGGCCGTGTCAATGCCGCTGCCCCGCAGGCTGACATTCCGATGAATGGCCTGCGGGGCAGCGGGGAGCGCCTTCGGGGTTACTTGGTGATCCGCGGGCCGGTCTGCGGCGGGATCGGGGCGGTGGCCAGCGACTGCGGGGAAGCCGGGTTCGCCAGGGCGGACGGCGCGGCGACGGCGGTCGCGGGGTCCGCCGCCTCCTCGTCCTCCTCCGCGGCCGGCGGACCGCCGATGATCCGGATGCCCGCCGCGTCGAAGGCTTCCTTGATCCGCCAGCGCAGCTCCCGCTCCACCGCGAACTGCTTGCCGGGCATCGTCTTCGCCGACACCTTCACCGTCATCGAGGCGAGCAGCACCTCGTCCAGGCCCAGCACCTCCACCGGACCCCACAGGCGCTCGTCCCAAGGGGACTCCTTCGCCAGGGTGTCGGCGACCTCCTGGACCACCTCGCGGATCCGGGTCAGGCTCTCCGTCGGCTTGACGTGGACGTCGACGCCCGCGGTCGCCCAGCCCTGGCTGAGGTTGCCGATCCGCTTGATCTCGCCGTTGCGCACGTACCAGATCTCGCCGTTGTCCCCCCGCAGCTTGGTCACGCGCAGGCCGACCTCTATGACCTCGCCCGAGGCCACGCCCGCGTCGATCTTGTCGCCGACGCCGTACTGGTCCTCCATGATCATGAACACGCCGGACAGGAAGTCCGTCACCAGGTTCCGGGCACCGAAACCGATCGCCACACCGGCCACACCGGCACTCGCCAGCAGCGGGGCCAGATCGATCTTCAGCGCGGCCAGCACCATCAGCGCGGCCGTGCCGAGGATCAGGAACGAGGCGACCGAACGCAGTACCGAACCGATCGCCTCCGAACGCTGGCGGCGCCGCTCGGCGTTGACCAGCAGCCCGCCGAGCGCGGTGCCCTCGACCGCCTCGGCGCTGGTGTTCATCCGGTTTATGAGCTTGGTCAGCGCCTTGCGGACCACCGAACGCAGCGCCGCCGCTATCACGACGATCAGGAGGATGCGCAGTCCGATGCTCAGCCAGGTGGCCCAGTTCTCCTCGATGAAGCTCGCGGCCTCGGTGACGCTCTCGTGCGTCTCCTTGAGCGTCGTGGTCGCGTCCGGGGTGTCTGCTGCCAGGGGCAGCAGGGCGGCAGGCCAGGGCACGGCGGGAACCTCCAGGTGTAGCGGTCCGCCCGCGGGACTCGGGGTGTACCCCCGGACGGGATCCGGAGAGTGCGGGCAGACCAACCACACTAACGGGGCATTCCCGTCGCCGTATTTGGTTAGGGGGTCGGTGTTCGAGGGAGAGACCAGACTCACGTGGGGATGACGTGGGTGTGGTCGAAAACACCTCGGACCCGTTACGGGCTCGTGGTGGCGCTTCGACCAGCCGTAAGGAGAGACTGGAGAGCAGATCGTCCCGGCGCGAGCCACGCGCCGCCGGCGTACAAGGAGGCAGTCCGTGCCGCACGTCCTGGTCCTCAATGCGTCGTACGAGCCCCTCGGCGTCGTACCGCTCCGCCGCGCGCTCGTCCTCGTCCTGGAGAACAAAGCAGTCTCCCTGGAGGAATCCGGCGCCTATCTGCACAGCGCGACCAGAGCCGTCCCCGCGCCCAGCGTGGTCCGGCTCAAGCGCTTCGTGCGGGTCCCCTACCGGGGGCCCGTTCCGCTCACCCGGCGCGCCCTGTTCGCCCGGGACGGCGGCCGCTGCATGTACTGCGGCGCCGTCGCCACCAGCGTCGACCACGTCATCCCCCGCAGCCGGGGCGGCCAGCACGCGTGGGACAACGTCGTCGCCGCGTGCCGCCGCTGCAACCACGTCAAGGCCGACCGGCACCTGCTGGAACTCGGCTGGCGCCTGCGCCACCAGCCGGCGCCTCCGTCGGGCCTGGCCTGGCGCATCATCGGAACGGGGCACCGGGATCCGCGGTGGATGCCGTACCTCCAGCCGTACGGGGCCGAGGACGCCCTGGACCGCATCGGCGTCGCGGTGTCCTGACCCCGCGTCCTGAACCCGCGTCCTGGGGCCGAGCCCCAGGACGCCGGGCCCGCAGGGCTACGGGGTGACCGCGTAGGCCTCCACCGACCAGAGAGAGCAGCCGTAGCGCGTGGCGCGGGTGTCGCACGTGACGCGCAGGAAGCGGGTCCCGGGGGCGTCCAGGCGCAGGGATTCACGGCCACCCGCCGACGCCGTCACGGTGGCGGCCGGCCGCCAGGTCCGACCGTCCGTCGAGGTCTCCACCCGGTAGGACGAGGGATGGGCCTCCTGCCAGTGGAGGTCCAGGCGGCCGATCCGGGCCGGGGCCGGGAGCTCCGCCTGCCACCACGCGCCGTCCACCGGCGGCGAGGACCAGCGTGTGGCCGGGGAGCCGTCCACGGCCGCCGAGGCCGGGAAGGCGGGCGTCTCGTTCGCCGAAGAACTCGCCCGCGCCGTGCGCAGCAGGTCCGGCCCGCCGGTGCGGAGCACCGCCCGTACCGTCAACGTGCGTGACTCCCCGTCGAAGACCACCGGGACCTGGTAGGTGCCGGGGGGCACGTCCCGCGCGACCGCGACCTCGAACGGGATCGTCACCCGCCCGCCGCGCGGCGCCACGGCGCTCTGCGGCAGCCGGACCTCGATGCCCTGCGGCGGCCGCGCGGACAGCGGTCCGCGGACCTCGCCCGGTCCCAGCGCGGACAGCTCCGCCGAGAGCGGCCGCGCGGCTCCGCCGATCTCGGCGTCGACCGCGCCCCCGTCCTTCAGCTCGAAGCCGGCCCGCGGGCCGTCCCCGAGCCAGGGGACCACCCGGTGCACGGTGGGCGCGGTCCCCGCCCAGGACAGCCGTACCGCGTCGGCGCGCAGCCCCGCCGTGTCCACCTGGGTCCAGCCCGACGCCGCGGCGTCGCCGACCTTGCGCCAGCCCTCGCCCGGTACGTGGGCCTCCACCACCGCGCCCCGGACCCCGGCCGGGAACGGGTCGGTCGTCACCGTCACCGCCGCCACCGGGCGCTGCCCGTCCAGCCGTACCGTCCAGGCGCCCGCGTCCTTCGTCACCTCGCCCGTCTGGCGGCCGGCCCCGGTCCACGCGTCCGCCTCGGCCGTCGCCTTCGCCAGGAACGGCTCCAGGACGGCCTTGTCCACCGTGGCCGGGCCCGTCTCGGCCAGTGCCTGCCGGGCACGCGCCAGCGCCTGGGTCGCCTGCCAGGCGGCCGCGCCGTCGCCGCGGGCCTGGGCCCGCAGGACGTCGACCGCCAGCTCGCCCGCCGCTCCGTAGCGCGACAGCCGCTCCAGCCAGGGCCCCGCCTCGTCCGAGAGGGCCGGCAGCCGGCCGGGAGCCTCGCGAAGGACCGTGAACGCCTTGCGCAGTTCGGTCCCGGCCGCCGGGTCGCCCGCGGCGCGCGCCTTCCAGAACTGTTCGACGAGCGGTTTCAGGTACGCGGACTCCTCCATCTTCAGACCCGACGAAGCCGTGTTCCCGGCCAGCGCCGCGACCGCCTCGCGCGTGCGCGGGTCGGGGCCGGACAGCTCGCGCACCGCCGCGGCCCAGGACTCCCCGGGCCGGTAGCCGCGCGGATTCCAGGCGAAGTCCGCCGCCGTGAAGACCGGGATGCGCGACAGCGTGCCCTGCGGCATCGCGTTGGTCAGCAGCGCCGCCGAGCCGCCCGCGACCGCCGGATCGCGTCCCGCGTACGGCCCCAGGAAGATCCGGCCCGGATCCCAGTCGTTCACCGGGTAGTTGTCCATGGTGACCAGCGGGTGGCCCAGCGCCGAGCGCGCCCCGGCCAGCTCCCTGCCGGTGATCGTGCGCGGCACCACGCCCACGCCCGTCCAGGCCACCTCCACCCGAGGGTCCAACGCACCGGACAGGGCGGTCCGGTAGGCGGTGGCGCCCTCCTGGTAGAACTCCGTCGGCAGCAGCGACAGCGGCGCCGCCCCCGGATGCCGCGCGGCCAGGTGCGCCGCCAGCTCGGCCGCGACCTGCGCGTGAGCCTTCGCGGCCGCGGCGGGGCCCTTCCCGAACCGCTCCCGGTCCGCCTTGCAGCCCCACTCGGTGTAGCTGATGTCCTGGAACTGCACCTGGAAGGCCCGGAAGCCCAGCTCCCACATCGCGTCCAGCTTGCGCGCGAGCGCCGCCCGGTCGCCCACGGAGGACAGGCACATCGACTGGCCCGGCGTCACCGCCCAGCCCAGGACGACCCGGTTGGCGCGGGCCCGTTCGGCCAGCGCCCGGAACTCCTCCTGCTGCTCCGCGGGGTACTCCTGGCGCCAGGCCGTCGTCCGGTACACGTCGTCACCGGGCGCGAGCAGCAGCCGGTTCTGCTTGGTGCGGCCCATGAAGTCCAGCTGCGCCAGCCGTTGCTCCTGCGTCCAGGGCTGCCCGTAGAACGCCTCGGCGATCCCGCGCACGGGCGCCGTGGGCCAATCCCGTACCAGCACGCCGGGCGCCTTCCCGCCGCCCGCCGCGAGCAGCTGACGCAGCGTCTGCGCCGCGTGGAACAGCCCGTCCTCCCCTACGCCGGCCAGTGCGACCGTGTCCCGGCCGCCGGGCCGGCCCACCGCCAGCCGGTAGCCCCCCTCCGGCAGATCGCGGGCTTCGGCCGCGCCCAGCGCCCGCAGCGCCTCCTGCGCGTCCGGGCCCTGGAGTCGTACGACGGTGCCCCGCTCGGGCAGCGGCGCCCCGGGGGCCCGCTCGTGCAAGGTCCGCACGCCCGCCGCGCGCAGGGCGTCCCGGACCACCTGGACCGCGTGCGGATCGGCGTCGGACGGGGCCACCAGCACGGCCTCCGCACCCAGCGGCACCTCGCGAGCCGGGTCGGCGGCCATCGACTGAGGCCGCGGCCACACGGCCGGGCCCTCGGCCGCGGTGCGCGGGGTGTCGGCTCCCGGATCGAGGAGGGGCCCGGGGGCGGATGCGGCAGCCGCCTCCTTGGCCGCTCCGCCGGAGCCGCCCTGTGCGGACGGTACGGACGGCGCCGAAAGGGCCCCCGGAGGCGAGGACGCCACGGCCCCGCCCAGCAGTGTGCCGAGCACCGCGACGGCAGCCGTCGCCCGCTTGCTGCCACTGAGCTGCACAGAGTCTCCTCGTCGCGAGACGTCCCCCACCCGTACGAATGAGCCCGAGCCCACCACCCGTGCGGCTCATGTGTCAATCCGAGGAGTCAATTTGTGGATTCGGCCACAGCGGGCGGAGCCCGGCGGCGAGGGATGGCCGGTCGGCCGTCGGGTATCTCGTTTGGGTGAACGGGGCTGCAGAGCGCCCACTCGGCTAGGAGCGGTGAACGCCGCAGCTGTACAACCTTCTGACCCACCATCACGCACGAAGGAGTGCCCGTAGATGGACGACCTGGCCCGGCTCGCGGCCCTGCACGGCATCGCCACCGCCTACCAGCCCGGCGCGGACGTCACCGTCCAGGTCCCGCGGGCCACGGTCGCCACCGTGCTGGGGCTGCTCGGCATGGCCACCGACACCCCCGAGGACGTCCGCCGGCACCTCGCCGACGCGCAGCGGGAGGCCGAGACCCGGCTGCTCCCGTCCGTGCTGGTGTGCTGGGCGGGCGAACCGCCGCCGTCCGCGCTGGCCGACCTGCCGCCCGGTACCAGGATCCGCCTGGAGCCGCAGGAGGCGGCGGACGAGGCGCGGGACGTACCGGACGATGCGTCGCACGCGGCCGCCGAATGGCTGACCCGCCCCGGGGAGCCGCTGCCCGACGGGCTGCCCCTGGGCGTCCACCGCATCACGGCAACCCTGCCCGACGGCCGCACCGCCGAAGCCACCCTGATCGCGGCCCCGGACCGGGCTCCCGCCGCGCCCGAGCGCGCCCACGGGCTGCTCGTCCAGCTCTACTCCCTCCTCTCGGAGCGCTCCTGGGGCATGGGCGACCTGGGCGACCTCGCCGACCTCGCGCGGTGGGCCGGACGCACCCACGGCGCCGGTTTCATCCAGGTCAACCCGCTGCACGCGGCCGTGACCGGCACCCCGACCGACCCGTCCCCCTACCGGCCCTCCTCCCGCCGCTTCCCCGACCCGGTCCACCTGCGCGTCGAGGACGTGCCCGAGTACGCCCGCTGCCCCGACCGCGGGGCCCTCGCCGAACTCGCCGCCCGGGGCGGTGAGCTGCGCCGCGAGGTGCTGGAGAAAGGCGCGCTGATCGACCGGGACGCCGTCTGGGCGCTCAAGCGGGCCGCCCTGGAGCTGCTGTACGCCGTCCCGCGCACGCCCGAACGGGAAGCCGCCTACGGCGAGTTCCGCGCCGGGCAGGGCCCGCCGCTGGACAAGCACGCCGCATGGTGCGCGGCGGCGGCCGGCGAGGACCCCGGTCAGCGGCTCGACTTCCACCGCTGGCTGGTCTGGCTGACCGACACCCAGCTCGCCGCCGCCCAGCAGGCCGCCCGGGAGGCCGGCATGGCCGTCGGCATCGTGCACGACCTGGCCGTCGGGGTGCATCCCGACGGCTCGGACGCCCGTACCGGCCCCTTCCACGCCCGTGACATCTCCGTCGGGGCCCCGCCGGACGCCTTCAACGCGCGCGGCCAGGACTGGGGGCTGCCGCCGTGGCGCCCGGACCGGCTGGCGGCCACCGGTTTCGCACCCTTCCGGGCCCTGCTGCGCGGGGTGTTCCGGTACGCGGGCGCCCTGCGGATCGACCACGTCATGGGCCTGTTCCGGCTCTGGTGGATCCCGGAGGGGAGCACCCCCGCCGAGGGCACCTACGTCGGCTACGACGGCGAGGCCATGCTGGCGATCCTGGTGCTGGAGGCCCATCGCGCCGGGGCCCTGGTCATCGGCGAGGACCTGGGCACGGTGGAGCCGCGGGTGCGCCGGGCGCTGGCCCGGCGCGGGGTGCTCGGGACCTCGGTGCTCTGGTTCGAGCGGGACTGGGCCGGTGACGGCAACCCCCTCGCCCCGCGGGACTGGCGGGCCGACTGCCTGGCCACGGTCACCACCCACGATCTCCCGCCCACGGCCGCCAAGCTCGCCGGCAGCCACGTGGAACTGCGCGACCGGCTCGGGCTGCTGACCCGCCCGGTCGGGCCGGAACGGGCCGAGGACGCCGCCGACACCGCCGAGTGGCTGGCCGTACTGGACCACCTCGGCCTGGACACCAAGGGCGAGGAGGCCGCCGTACGGGCCCTGTACGCCTTCCTGCTGCGCACGCCCGCGCGGCTGGTCGGCGTCTGGCTGCCGGACGCGGTGGGCGACCGGCGCCCGCAGAACCTGCCGGGCACCTGGGACCAGTACCCCAATTGGCGGCTCCCGGTAGCCGATGCCGCGGGGCGTCCGCTGAGCCTGGAGGAGCTGACCGCCTCGCCGCGGGCGAACGCCCTGCTGAGAGCGGTACGGAAGGGGCTCGCCGAGGAGGGGTGACGAGGACGGCGGGGAGGAGGGGCGGGAAATGGGGCGGGGAAGTGGGGCGCGAGGACGGGTGACCCCGTACGGCACCCCCGGGCGCGCGGCCCGTTCGGGTGTTCGCTACGTTTGCACCGTGGACAAGAAGAACGCTCTGCGCGCCGGCGCCGTCACGGCCGGAACGACGCTGATGATGCTGCTGATGACGTCTCCCGCCCTGGCGCTGACCCGTGACGACGGCGACGACCCGGGCACGGGCCTGAGCATTGGCGCGACGCTCGGCCTGTACGTGGCCCTGCCGATCGTGCTCTTCCTGGTCATCGCGGGCCTCGTGATGGTCCTCGACAAGTCGCACAAGCAGCAGCAAGGCTGACCCGGTCCGGCCCAGCGGGCCGGCACCGCATGACTTCCGGGCGCCGGGGGTCCGCACGACCGACACGTTCGGCCGTGTGGCGACCCTCGGCGCCTTGTCGTGTCCTCAGACCCCGGCCATCAGCTTGCGGAGCAGGCCGGTGAGCACCTCGACCTCCTCGTCGCTGAGGCCGGTGAGTGCGGCGCGCTGTACCTCCAGGCCGGCGGAGACGGCCTCGTCGATGAGCGCGAGACCCCGGTCGGTGATCGTGACCTGGAGCCCGCGCCGGTCGTGGGGATCGGGCTTGCGGCAGAGCAGCCCCGCCTTCTCCAGCTTGTCCAGACGCCCGGTCATGCCGCCCGTGGTGAGCATGAGCGTGGCCGACAGCTGGCGGGGCGAGAGCGTGTACGGCGCCCCGGAGCGGCGCAGCGTACCGACGACGTCGAACTCCCCGCGCGAGACGCCGTAGCGGCCGTAGGCCTCCTCCATCGCGTCGCCCATGGCCTTGGCGATCCGGTAGATGCGGCCGAAGACGGCCATGGGGGTCGTTTCCAGGTCGGGGCGTACCACGGCCCACTGCCCGATGATCGCGTCGACGGCGTCCTTCTCGTCCTTCTCGTCCTTCATGGCTGGAGTATCCGGCTCCGATCGGTCGTTCGCAAGAAAGTAGCTTGACGAAAAGTAGCTTAGGGCTAAGCTACTTCCAAGCAAGCGATTCTGACGGGGGGACACCATGAAGGCAGTCGGCGAGGTACGGGTGGCGGGGGAGCGGTCCCTGCTCCTCGGCATCGGGATCAGCTCGGTCGGGATCGGCATGTACGTCCCGTTCTCTCTGGTCTTCTTCCATCACGTGACGGGGCTCTCCTTCACCCTGGTCGGCCTGGTCATGACCGTCACCGGGGTGGCCGGGCTGGCCTTCATGCCGCTCGCCGGCACGGCCGTCGACCGGTTCGGCGCCAAGAGCGTCAACCTGGTGCTCTACGGGGTACGGGCGCTCGGCTTCGCCCTCTACCCCCTCGCGGGCTCCTTGCCCGCCTTCGCCGCGGTCGCCCTCGTCACCGCCCTCGCCGACCGGTCCTTCGGCGTCGTCCAGCAGTCCCTGATCGGGGAGGTCGCGCACGGCGTCGCCCGCGACCGGCTCCAGGCTTCCACCCGGGCCCTGCAGAACGCCGGGATGGGCGCGGGCGCCCTGCTCGTGTCCGGGGTGCTGGCCCTGTGGGGCACCGGCGGATTCACGTACACCGCCTGGGCCAACTCGCTCGCCTTCGCCCTCGCCGGACTGCTCGTCAGCCGGGTCCGCCCGGTCCGCGCGGCCGCGGCCGGCTCCACGGGGCCGGCGCCCGCCGGGTACCGGATGGTCCTGCGGGACCGGCCCTTCCTCGGGCTCACCGCCGCCAATTTCCTCACCGCGCTGGGGTACTCCGCCCTCTCCGTGCTCTTCCCGCTCTACCTCTCCACCTGGCTGTCGGCCCCCGACTCCCTCACCGGAGCCGCGTTCACCGTCAACACCGTCCTGTGCGCGGGTGTCGGCGTCCTGATCGCGGGCCGGGTCCGCCGCTCCGGCGCCCGCCGCACCCGCTCCGCGGCCCTCGGCGCACTGCTCTTCGCCGCCGCCTTCGTCGGGCAGATCGTGCTCGGGACGCTCCGCCCCGGGCAGGGTGCCACACTCGTCGCCCTGCTGGTCATCGTCGTCGTCTACACCGTCGGTGAACTGGTGCACAGCCCTTCCGGGGGCGCCCTGTCGGTCTCCGCGGCACCCGAAGCCGTCCGCGGCCGCTACCTGGCCACTTATCAGCTGTCCTACTCGCTGGCCGGCGCCCTGGCCCCCTCCCTCTTCACCGCTCTGCTCTCGGTCGACGGCCGCCTGCCCTGGGCCGTCCTGACCGTCACCGCGCTCGGCGCCGCCCTCGCGCTGCTCCGGCTGGAGCGGCACCTTCCCGCCGAGGCCGTGTACGCGCGGCCGCCGGCCGCCGCCCCGCGCACGCCGGCGCACGCCGCCGCCTGAACCGCAGCCCCCCTCCTTCCCCTCTTCCTCACCCGATCGAGGAGCCATCGCCGTGAAGCGTTTCGCCACCGTCGCCCTGACCGCCCTCGCCCCCGTCTCCTGGGGCTCCACCTACTTCGTTGCCACCGAGCTGCTCCCGCCCGACCGGCCCCTGTTCACCGGGGTGATGCGGGCCCTGCCCGCCGGACTGCTGCTGACCGCCCTGGCCCGCACCCTGCCCCAGGGACGGTGGTGGTGGAGGTCCGCCGTCCTCGGCACCCTCAACATCGGCGCCTTCTTCCCGCTGCTGTTCCTCTCCGCCTACCGCCTGCCCGGCGGGGTCGCGGCCGTGCTCGGCTCCGTCGGCCCGCTGTTCGTCATAGGACTCGCCGCCCTCGTCCTCGGGGAACGGGCGAGGCTGCGCACCGTACTCGCCGCCGTCGCGGGGGCGTTCGGCGTGAGCATGGTCGTCCTCACCGCCGAGGCCAGGCTCGACCTCGTCGGCATCGTCGCCGGCGTGATCTCCTCCGCCTCCATGGGTGCGGGCACGGTCATGGCCAAGCGCTGGGGCCGCCCCGAGGGCGTGGGCCCGCTGGCCGTGGCAGGCTGGCAGCTCGTCATGGGCGGTCTGGTCATCATCCCGGTCGCCGCACTCGTCGAGGGGGCGCCGCCCGCGCTCGACGGCAAGGCCTTCCTCGGCTACGGCTACATGATGCTGATCAACACCGGTATCGCGTACTGGCTCTGGTTCCGCGGCATCGGGCAGCTCACCGCCACCTCGGTCACCCTGCTGTCGCCGCTCTCCCCGCTCACCGCCGCCGTCATCGGCTGGGCCGCCCTCGGGCAGGCACTGACCCCCGTACAGCTGGTGGGCATGGCGATCGCCTTCGGAGCCACCGTCGCCGGTCAGCTCGCTGCCGCCGGTACGGCCGAGAAGGCGCAACCGTTCAGTTCTACTGAACAGATCAATCGAAACATTTCGATGGACCTGGGTGATGAGCGGGTGCGACGGTAGTCCCCTCGACAACAGACAACGACCCGAGGGGGAGACACGCAGTGGCCGTCATGGACCGTGTCCGCGCCGTTTCGCAAGGCAAGCCGACAGCGCCGGGGAAGAAGGGGGCCGCCGGACTCGGCGTGCTCCTCGCCCTGCTCGCGACGGTCGTCTGGTCCGGCAGCTTCGTCGCCACCCGGGGGATGGCCGACAGCGTTCCGCCCGTCCAGGCGGTCTTCTGGCGCTGGATCATCGCCACCTTCGCGGTCGCCCCCTTCGCCGCCCGTCAGGCCTGGCAGCAGCGGGCTCTGATCGTCAAGCACCTCGGCTTCATCGCCCTCGCCGCCCTGTTCGGCGTCGCCCTCTACAACACCCTCGTGCACCAGGCCGGCCTGACCACCTCCGCCTCCAACATGGGCATGATCATGGCCGCTTCGCCGGTCGTCATGGCGCTCTACGCCCGCCTGGGCGGCGAACGGCTCGGCGCCCGGCGCACCTTCGGCCTGCTGCTCGCCGCCCTCGGCGTGCTGCTGCTGGTCGGCGACGGCTCCCTCGGATTCGACTTCGGCGCCGGCGACCTGTGGATGTTCGCCGCCGCCCTCTCCTTCGCCACCTACAGCGCACTGCTCAAGCGCAAGCCCGCCGAACTGGGCGGCCTGGCCTTCCTGATCACCACCTTCGTGCTCGGCGCGCTGATGCTGGCACCGGCCTACGCCGTCTCCCTCTCCGTCCAGGGCGGTTTCGAGCTCAGTGCCGGAACGGTCGGACCCCTCCTGTACGTCGGCGTGTTCTCCTCGGCGGTCGCCTTCTTCGCCTGGAACAAGGCCATCTCGATCATCGGAGCGGCCCGCGCCGGAGTCGTCTACTACCTCCAGCCGGTCTGCGTGGCGATCCTCGGCTTCCTGCTCCTCGGCGAGGCGACCGGACCGGCGCAGCTGCTCTGCATGGCGCTGATCCTCGGCGGGGTGGGCCTGGGTGCCCGGCGGTAGGTTCGGGCCCATGACCGAGTGGGACATCAAGAAGCTGCGGATCCTGCGGACCCTCGCCGAACAGGGGACCGTGACCGCGACGGCCGAGGCGCTGCACATGACGCCCTCGGCCGTTTCGCAGCAGCTGACGAACCTCGCCCGCCAGCTGGGGGTGGTGCTGCTGGAGGCGCAGGGCCGCCGGGTCCGTCTCACCGACGCAGCGCATCTCGTACTGCGGCACGTGGAGGCCGTGTTCGCGCAGCTGGAGCGGGCCGACGCGGAACTGGCCGGCTATCTCGCCGGGGACGCGGGGGAGGTGCGGGTCGGCGCCTTCTCCACCGCCGTGCCCGCGCTCGTCGTTCCGGCGGTGGCGGCGCTGCGGCGGTCGCACCCCGGGGTGGAGATCCGGGTGCGGGAGACCGAGGCGGCGGAGTCGTACGAGCTGCTGTCGGCCGGAGCCGTGGACGTGGCGCTGTCGCTTGCCGCCCACGCGCCGACCGCGCGGGATCCCCGGTTCACCCGGGTGACGCTCCTGGAGGACCCGCTGGACGTGGCTCTCCCGCCCGGCCATCCGCTGGCGGCCGCGCCGGAGCTGCGGCTGGCGGACCTGTCCGGCGACCCCTGGATCTACGGGGGCAGCGACCCCTGGTCGGAGATCGCCAGGGGTGCCTGCGAGGCCGCGGGCTTCGTCCCGGAGCAGGCGCACTCGGCGGCCGGCTGGACCGCGATCCTGGCCATGGTCGAGGCGGGGATGGGCGTGGCGCTGGTCCCCCGCATGGTGTCGAGCCGCGCCTCGGGGGCAGTGGTACGGGTGCTTGCCGGCGACCGCCCGACCCGGCACGTGATCGCGGCGGTCCGGCGCGGCTCCGAATCCGCCCCGGCCGTCGCCCACGCCCTGACGGCCCTGCGAGCCGCGGCCGCCGCCAGGGGGTAGCCGGGCGGGGACGGAACCGCTGCGCGGAGCGAGGCCGGGTCGTGCCTGGCAGGGCCGGCCGGCGCGGAGCCCCGTTTCAGCCCCGCCGGCGTTTGGGGCGCGGGGGTGGTCCCCGGAAGTGGCGCCGCACCCGGTGGACGGCCTCGCTCCCGCGGGTGCGGCCCCCTGCCGGAGGGGCAGTCCCTCCGGCGGGGGGCCGGGCAGAGCCCGGGAGGCCTCAGGCCCGAGCGGCAGCGGCGGCGTCGGCAGCCTGGGCCTTCAGCGCACGCTCGATGCCCGCGCGGGACTCCGAGACCAGGCGGCGCAGGGCCGCGTTCGGTTCGGCCGAGGCCAGCCAGGCGTCCGTGGCGTCCAGGGTCTCCTGGGAGACCAGCAGGGACGGGTACAGGCCCACCGCGATCTGCTGGGCGATCTCGTGGCTGCGGGTCTCCCAGACCTCCTTGACCGCCGCGAAGTACTTCTCGGCGTACGGGGCCAGCAGCTCGCGCTGGTCGGTCTGGACGAAGCCGGCGATCACGGCCTCCTGCACCGCGTTCGGCAGGTCGGCGGACTCCACCACCGAGGCCCACGCCGCGGCCTTGGCCTCCGCCGTCGGGCGCGCGGCCCGGGCGGTCGCCGCATGGCGCTCGCCCGCCGCAGTGGAGTCCCGCTCCACCTCGGCCGCGATGGCCGCCTCACCGGCGACACCGGTCGCGGCGAGGCGCTCCAGGAACGCCCAGCGCAGCTCGGTGTCGACGACCAGGCCCTCGATCTCGGCCGCGCCGTCCAGCAGCGCCGACAGGTAGGTCAGCTGACCCTCGGTGCGGGCCGTGGCCGCGAAGGCACGCGCCCACGCCAGCTGGTGGTCGCTGCCCGGCACGGCCGCGCGCAGGTGCTCCAGCGTGGCCTCGGTCCAGATCGCCAGGCCCCCTTCGCGCCACGCCGGGTCGGCGTACACGTCGATGGCAAGCTTCACCTGACGGTGCAGCGACTGGACGACGCCGATGTCGGACTCCTTGGCGATGCCCGAGAGGACCAGCGCCAGGTAGTCGCGGGTGGCGAGCTCGCCGTCCCGCGTCATGTCCCAGGCCGACGCCCAGCACAGCGCGCGCGGCAGGGACTCGGTGAAGTCGCCGAGGTGCGCGGTGACGTTGGCGAGGGAGGCCTCGTCCAGACGGACCTTCGCGTACGACAGGTCGTCGTCGTTGAGCAGCACGACGGCCGGCCGGGTGCGGCCCACGAGCTCCGGCACCGCCGTCAGCGCGCCGTCGATGTCCAGCTCGATCCGGTCGGTGCGCACGAGGCGGCCGTCCTGGAGCTCGTACAGGCCGATCGCGATCCGGTGCGGGCGCAGGACCGGCTCGCCCTTGGCACCCGCCGGGAGGGCCGGGGCCTCCTGGAGGACGGCGAAGGAGGTGATGACACCGGCGGCGTCGGTGGTGATCTCCGGCCGCAGGATGTTGATGCCGGCGGTCTCCAGCCACGCCTGCGACCAGGCGGTCAGGTCGCGGCCCGAGGTCTCCTCCAGGGCGCCGAGCAGGTCGGACAGGCGCGTGTTCCCGAACGCGTGCGCCTTGAAGTACGCCTGCACGCCCTTGAAGAAGGCCTCCATGCCGACGTAGGCGACGAGCTGCTTGAGCACCGAGGCGCCCTTGGCGTACGTGATGCCGTCGAAGTTGACCAGGACGTCGTCCAGGTCACGGATGTCCGCCATGATCGGGTGGGTGGACGGCAGCTGGTCCTGCCGGTACGCCCAGGTCTTCATGGAGTTGGCGAAGGTGGTCCACGCGTGCGGCCACTTCGAGCCCTCCGCGTAGGCCTGGCAGGCGATCGAGGTGTAGGTGGCGAACGACTCGTTCAGCCACAGGTCGTTCCACCACTCCATGGTCACGAGGTCGCCGAACCACATGTGGGCGAGCTCGTGCAGGATGGTCTCCGCGCGCAGCTCGTACGACGCGTCCGTCACCTTCGAGCGGAAGACGTACTGGTCGCGGATGGTGACCGCGCCCGCGTTCTCCATGGCGCCCGCGTTGAACTCCGGCACGAAGAGCTGGTCGTACTTGGCGAACGGGTAGTCGTACGCGAACTTCTCCTGGAACCAGTCGAAGCCCTGCCGCGTCACGTCGAAGATCTCGTCCGCGTCGAGGAACTCGGCGAGCGAGGGGCGGCAGTAGATGCCGAGCGGCACGGACTGCCCGTCCCGGCCCTCGTAGGAGCTGTGCACGGCGTGGTACGGGCCGACGATCAGCGCGGTGATGTACGAGGAGATGCGCGGGGTCGGCTCGAAGGCCCACACCCGGTCCTTGGGCTCGGGCGTCGGCGAGTTCGAGATGACCGTCCAGCCCTCGGGGGCCGTCACGGTGAACTGGAACGTCGCCTTCAGGTCGGGCTGCTCGAAGCTGGCGAAGACCCGCCGCGCGTCCGGCACCTCGAACTGGGTGTACAGGTAGGCCTGCTGGTCGACCGGGTCGACGAACCGGTGCAGGCCCTCGCCGGTGTTGGTGTACGCGCAGTCCGCGACGACCCGGAGCTCGTTCGCCCCGGCGGCGAGACCCGCCAGCGCGATGCGGGAGTCCCGGAAGACGGCGGCGACGTCCAGCGCCTTGCCGTTCAGGACGACCTCGTGCACGGCCGGGGCGACCAGGTCGATGAAAGTCTCGGCCCCGGCCTCGGCCGACTGGAAGCGCACGGTGGTCACGGACGGGTACGTGCCGCCCTCCTGCGCGCCGCTGAGATCGAGTTCGATCTCGTAGGAGTCGACGGTCAGCAGCTTCGCCCGCTGCTGAGCCTCTTCACGGGTGAGATTCGTGCCTGGCACGCGTTCATCTCCTTCGATGGTGACGGTGTCCGCCATCTTTCCACGAGGCCCGGGCCACCGCGGCGGAGTAATCCACGGGCGAACGCGAGGTCGGAAACCTGCCGGACACGGCCGCCGCCCGCGTGGACGCTGGTGGGCATGAGCATCGGACATCAGGCAAGGCCCATCGGGGCGGCGGCGCTCGCGGAGCTGCGGGCACGTGACGACGCGGGGCGCGGCCGCGTCCCGTACACCGACGAGGAGGGCGGCGCGCCGCTGAGGTGCTGCCTGCGGCCGAGCGCGGCCGGTGAGCGGATCGCGCTCGTCTCGTACGCACCACTGCGGCGCTGGGCCGCCGCGACCGGCGCGGACCCGGGCGCGTACGACGAGCAGGGGCCCGTCTTCATCCACGCGGAGGACTGCGGCGGGCCGGCGGGCAGCGGAGCGTACCCCTTCGCCCAGCCGGGCGTGCGGCGCACCGCCCGGCGGTACAGCGCCCGCGGCCACATCCTCGGGGGCCGGGTGCTGGAGCTCGGCGAGGAGCCGGACGGCGTCATCGGCCGCGCCCTCGACGAGGCGTTCGCCGATCCCGAGGTGGCCCTCGTACACGTGCGGGCCGCCGAGTACGGCTGCTTCCTCTTCGAGGTGCGCAGGCCCTGACACGGCTGGGGGGCGGCCCCCGGAGGCCCGGTGCCGCCCCCCAGCCCTACGACCGGGATCAGCCGCGGAGCTCCTCGGCGACGAGCTCGGCGATCTGGATCGCGTTCAGGGCCGCGCCCTTGCGCAGGTTGTCGTTCGAGAGGAACAGCGCGAGGCCGTTGTCGACCGTCTCGTCGGCGCGGATGCGGCCCACGTACGAGGCGTCCTTGCCGGCGGCCTGGAGCGGGGTCGGGATCTCCGACAGCTCGACGCCCGGAGCGTCCTTCAGCAGCTCGTAGGCGCGCTCGACGCTGATCGGGCGGTCGAATCGGGCGTTGATCTGGAGGGAGTGGCCGGAGAAGACCGGCACGCGCACGCAGGTGCCCGACACCTTGAGCTCCGGGATCTCCAGGATCTTGCGGGACTCGTTGCGGAGCTTCTGCTCCTCGTCGGTCTCGAAGGACCCGTCGTCCACGATCGAGCCCGCGAGCGGGACGACGTTGAAGGCGATGGGCCGCTTGTAGACGGCCGGCTCCGGGAAGTCCACCGCGCCGCCGTCGAAGGTCAGCTGGTCGGCGGCCTCGGAGACCGCGCAGGCCTGGCCCTTGAGCTCGGCGACACCGGCCAGGCCCGAGCCCGACACGGCCTGGTAGGTGGTCGCGATCATCGCGGACAGGCCGGCCTCTTCGTGGAGCGGGCGCAGCACCGGCATCGCGGCCATGGTCGTGCAGTTCGGGTTCGCGATGATGCCCTTGGGGCGGTTGCGAGCCGCGTGCGGGTTGACCTCGGAGACGACGAGGGGGACCTCGGGGTGGCCGCGCCAGGCGGAGGAGTTGTCGATCACGACGGCGCCCTGCGAGGCGACCTTCTCGGCGAGGGCCCTGGAGGTGGCGCCGCCCGCGGAGAAGAGCACGATGTCCAGGCCGGAGTAGTCGGCCGTGGACGCGTCCTCGATGGTGATCTCCTGGCCCTCCCATTCGAGGGTGGAGCCCGCGGAACGGGCCGAGGCGAACAGCCGCAGCTCGTCCACCGGGAACTTCCGCTCGGCGAGGATGCCGCGCATGACTCCGCCGACCTGTCCGGTGGCTCCGACGATTCCGACCCTCACGGTGACTCCTTTGGTACGTACGACGCGGGCGCGCGTGGAGCCATCATGCGTTCGACCCCACGAGCCTTGTCCAATCCATTGTCCGAGGAACGGACGGCGTCCGGAATGTGAACCACCGCGACGACTCCGTGGCGGGAGTGTCCCACGACCCGCGCAGGCCCGTTTCGCCAGGTCAGAGCAGGTTGGCAGCGCGAAGGGGCCGGTGCTCGTCGCGAGCACCGGCCCCTCCTGCACGCGGTCACTCCGTGTTACGGGTTGACCTTCTCGATCTTCACGTAGCCCGTGCCGGCGGCGGTGCCGCGGGCGTTGAGCAGGTGGACCTGGCCGAAGAGCCGCCGGCCCTCGGGGGCCGCGCCGTTGACCAGAACGTTCGCCGAGACGGTCGCGGTGGCGCCGTTGGCGAGGTTCACCGCGGCGCCCTCGTCGACCTGGACGTTGCCCAGGGCGTCCGAGAAGTACACGTCGCGGTAGTCGTACGTGGTGGAGCCGGACGGGATCGCGTAGCCGATCACCTTGATGGTGTAGGTGCCCGCGGCCGGGTCGGCCAGGCTCACGGCCTCCTCGGAGTCGCCGTCGGCGGAGGAGCCGACCTTGACGCCGTCCTTGTAGACCTCGAGGTCGAGGTCGGCGGCGGTGTCGGAGACCTTGCCGATCGAGATGTCGAGGCGGGAGACGCCTGCGCCGATCGTGACCTCGCTGGTCTGGGTCTCACCGTTCGCGATGGTCGGCACGGCGACCTTCGCGGAGCCCAGCTGGCCGCCCTGGAGCTTGCCGCCGGAGATGGCCGAGGCCTCGTTCTTGATGGCCCACTGGACCGGCGCCGGGGTGCCCACCTTGACCTCGGACAGCTCGGCGACCTCGGGGTTGAAGGCCGCGCCGAGCACGGAGACGTCCAGCTTGAACGGGTTGTCGAGCAGCGGCGACGTACGGCGCGACTCGACCTCGATCTCCCAGACGCCCGGCTGCGGGTCGGCGTACGAGCGCAGGTCGGGGCGGCACTTGTTCGCCGGGTTGTCGTAGTTCGGGTAGCACTGGGTCGTCGCGCTGTCCTCGACGCCCACGCCGTACGGGTGGATCGAGATGAAGCGCGTCTGGCTGCCCGCCGCGAGACCGCCGAGGGCGACCTCAAGGGTCTTCGCGCCCGCCGGGACGGTCACGAAGTACGACTTGTGGCTGTTGCGCTGCACGGACGAGGTGTCCGACATGGCGAACGACGGGGTCGCCAGCGGGGTGGCCGCGACGACGGTCGTCAGGATCTGCTTGTCGACGCCCTCGGTGGTCTCGTCGTCCAGCTGCAGGATGCCGCTGTGGACGCCGCCCGACTTGGGATTGGCCTCGACCTTGATGGTGACGGGCTTGTTCAGCGGCAGGGTGACGTAGTCGTAGCCGCCGATGACCTTGAAGGTGCCGTCGTTGTTGCGCCAGCTCAGGTTGTGCCGGGTGCCGTACTTGACGCCCGTGGTGCGGGTGACGACGACGTTGTAGACCTTCTTCTGGCCGACCTTGAGGCCGCCCTCGCGGTCGTACACGCCGGTGCCGAAGCCCGGGGTCTTCAGGAACTGGTCGATCGCGGTGTCGACCGGCGCCTTGACCGTGAACTCGTTGGCCTTCGCGCCGCGCTGGATGGACTCCCACGCGCCCATGACGTCGATGAGGCCCGAGCCCTGGGCGTGCGCCGGGACGTCCTCGATCTTCTTCGCGCTGCTGGTGAGCGCGGTGCGCAGGGACGCCGGGGTCAGCGCGATCTTCTGCTGCTTGGCGGCCGAGATCAGCAGGGCGCTGGCGCCCGCCGCCTGCGGCGAGGACATCGAGGTGCCCTGGAGCATGCCGTAACCGGTCGGCAGGTTGTAGCCGGCCTCCTTCACCGGGGCGCCGGGCAGCCAGGTCTGGATCGTGTTGATCGAGGCGCCGGGGGCGGTGATGGTCGGGGTGAACCCGCCGTCCTCACGCGGACCGCGCGAGGAGAAGGGGAACATGTTGTACTTCTTGGTCACGCCGGAGCCGTAGTTGGCGGCCCAGGTCTCCTTGGAGACGGCGGCACCCACGGAGATGACCTTGTCCGCGAGGCCGGGGTCGCCGATGGTGTTGACACCGGGGCCCTCGTTGCCCGCCGAGATGACGAGCTGGACACCGTAGGTGTCGATGAGGTTCGTGTAGAGCTCGGAGCGCGCGTTGTTGCCGTCGTTCAGCGCCGGGAGGCCGCCGATCGACATGTTGATGATGTCGACGCCGCGGTTGACGACGAGGTCGATCATGCCCTCGGTCAGCGCGATGTTGGTGCAGCCGCCGGACCAGGTGCAGGCGCGCGAGGAGACGATCTTCGCGCCGGGCGCCTCGCCGTTCATCTTGCCGCCGAACAGGCTGTTGGCGGCGGTGATGCCGGCGACATGCGTGCCGTGCTCGGACTCGATGATGCCGACGTTGACGAAGTCGGCCTTCTTGCCGACCCAGTCACCGCCCAGCGGGTCCATCGGGACGTCCTTGCGGATCTCGATCACGAACGGGATGCGCTCGGCGACGTCGGTCGCCGGGTTGTCCGTGCCGAAGTAGCCGATCTGGTAGCCGTCCTTGTACGGCTTCATCGGCTCGTTGTTCGTGAAGTCGCCGTCCTGGTCGGTGTCGACGCGGACGGTGCCGGCGGCGACGTCGTAGAGCATGCCGAACCGGTCGGTGGTGTCCCCGTCCCGGTTGACGTCGCCCTTCATGTCACCGTTGGCGGTGATCGACTCGCTGAAGCGGCTCCACTGGAAGCTGCCCTCCGGGGCCTTCCAGCTCTGGCCGCCCGCGGTGAAGGTGCCGCCGGTGGACGTGACCGGGGTGATCTGGGCGCGCCAGGTGGCGTCGCCGTCGGCGATCGGGTCGGTCGCGGTCACCCAGTCGACGATCTTGCGCTCGCCGGTGCTGGTCTTCTGGAGGGCCGGGTGGCTGACGTCGACGCCCGAGTCCAGGATGCCGATGGTCACGCCGCGGCCGTCGGCCTGCGGGTTCTTCGCGACGAAGTCGACCGCGCCCGTCTCGAAGGACGGGTTGTACGGGTTCTTCGCCGGGGTGTTCTTGTCCGGCGCCGCGTACGTCTCGGCGGCGGTCTTCTTGACCGTGCCCGACTCGCCGTGGGTGTCGGGGCGCGGGTCCGGCAGCTGGATCTCGTGCCGCAGGTCGATGCCGTGCACCGAGGACAGCTTGGCCGCCGCCTTCAGCGCGGCCTCCGCCTTGCCGGTGGGCAGGGTGGCGCGCACGTAGCCGAGCTTGTCGTACGTCCGGCCCACCGAGGCGCCCTGGACGGCGTCGAGCTGGTCGGCGACCTGCTTGGTCTGGCCGGGGGCGGTCGCGACCATGACGGTGACGGTCGCGTCACCCTTGGCCTTCGCCTCCTGGAGCAGCTCTGCGTCGGCCGAACCGATCTTCTGATCGGCGGACTTCACGGCCGGGTTGGTGCCGGGCTTGTCGGCGCCCGAGGCGGCGAAGACGGGCGCGGCGCCGGTGGCCGCGAGAGCGGCGACCAGGCCGGCCGCAGCCGCGACGCGCGCCGCGCGTCTGGCCCCGGGTATGGAGCTGGGGGATTCGAGGGTCATCAGCATCCCTGGTAAGTGAAAGAAACGGTCCGGATTTCGGTGCCGGATGACCGGTCAGCTTTCCTCACGCGACAGCTCTTTGGGGAGGCTTGTCATTGACCGAGACCTGTCATGGCGGACTCTCGCCAGTGCGGGTTTTCCGCCAGCGCGGCCGTACCGGGGCAGAACTGGATGAACCCAGGGGGCTGATGAGTGTATTTGTCGACTTCCCGACTGCATGTCAGGACTGGACCAGGGCTCGACCAGGGGTCGAGTGTGACAACTTCCGGGGTTTCAGCGCTCGCGCGTGCGCGCGTAGTGGCGGGAGGCTTTGGCCCGGTTTCCGCAGGCGGCCATCGAGCACCAGCGCCGGGTGCCGTTGCGTGAGGTGTCGTGGAAGTGCAGGACGCACGATTCGGATGCGCACTTGTGGATCCGGTCGGGCGCGTGGCCCAGCAGCTCCAGATAGTTCCGGGCGGCCGTCCAGGCCGGACCCCAGGTCGGATCGTCGAACTCGGTCCGCTCGCCCGGTCCTTCGGCGGTCAGGGTGGCCCGGATCCGGCCGTGCTCCAGTACCGCGTCGACCAGGGCGCGCGCGCCGGCGTCGGCCGGGTCCGCCACCGCGCGGGCCAGCGCCGCGCGCGCGGTCAGCAGGTGGACGAGGGTCGCCGCGTCCGCGCGGAAGCGGTCGGCCAGGCCGGTGCTCTCCAGCCAGACGGCGAGCCCTTCGACCCGGGTGAGGCCGGTGGCGCCCGCGAAGAGGTCCTGGAGTTCGCCGTCCGCGACCCAGCGGGTGTTCAGCAGGTCGAGGGCGACCGGCTCTCCGGTCAGGGGTCGTGGATCCGCCGCCATCTCTCCGCCCCTCTCACGCTCCTGCTAACCCCTCAAGGGTACGTGGCCGGTTGACGCCCGTCTGGCTAACCCTTAATCTCAATTTAGAAGGTTAGAACCATCCGGTTGAGAACAGCCTTGGGGAAGGGACCGCCATGACGTCCGTCATCAGCAAGCTCCGCACCGGCCACGTGGGTCTGAACGTCACCGATCTGGACCGCTCGCTCGCCTTCTACCGGGACGCCCTCGGCTTCCAGGTGCTGGGGGAGGGCAAGGAGGAGGAGCGCCGCTTCGCCTTCCTCGGCCAGGACGGCGAGCTCGTCCTCACCCTGTGGCAGCAGGCCCACGGCGCGTTCGCCCCGGCCTCGGCCGGCCTGCACCACCTGGCACTCTCGGCCGGCGCCATCGAGGAGGTACGGCAGTACGAGGAGCGGCTGCGGTCGCTGGGCGTGGAGTTCGCGTACGAGGGGGTCGTCGCCCACAGAGAGGGGGCGGCCTCCGGCGGCATCTTCTTCCACGACCCGGACGGCACTCGCCTGGAGATCTCCGTACCGACCGGCGCCGAGGGCGCTGAAGCTCCCACCTCGGGGGCTCCGACCTGCGGATTCTTCTAATGGGCGGGGCATACCACTGGGGCTCGCTGGCCGTGCAGGAAAAGGTCGGCGTACGGGACCTCGCCGAGCACGTCGGCCGCTCGATCGGCAGCGGCATCCGGGACGTCGCCGCGGCCTTCCTGGGGCTCCAGCCCCACCTGGTCGTCGGCGCCGCCGACGGTGCGGGGCGGATGTGGGCCTCGCTGCTCACCGGGGCGCCGGGTTTCGTACGGGCCACCGGGCCGGACCGGATCACGGTCGCCGGCGGACTACCGGCCGGCGACCCGCTCGCGGAGGCGCTCGCCACCGCCGGGACCCGGGTCGGCACCATCGCGCTCGACCCGCGCACCCGGCGCCGGATGCGGCTGAACGGGACCCTCGAAGTCACCGCGCGCGGCTTCGCCGTCCAGGCCGAGCAGGTGTTCGCCAACTGCCCCAAGTACCTGCAGAAGAGGCAGCCGCTGGACCTGGTGGCCGAGGGGGCCGGTGTCGTGCGGCGCGGGCGGACGCTCACCCCGGACCAGCAGCGGGCGGTCCGGGCGGCCGACACCTTCTTCGTGGCCACCACGGCGGAGGCGGACGGCGCCGACGCCAGTCACCGGGGCGGGCTGCCGGGCTTCGTGGAGGTGCTCTCGCCGGTGGAGCTGGCCTGGCCGGACTACGCGGGCAACGCCATGTTCCTGACGCTGGGCAACCTGACGGCCGATCCGCGGGCCGGGCTGCTCTTCCCGGACTGGGAGAGCGGCGCTCTGCTCCAGCTCAGCGGCCGGGCGCAGACCGAGTTCGGGGCCGACGGGGAGCGGCGCGTGCGCTTCCACGTGGAATCGGTGGTGGAGAGCGTGCACCCGGGGCGGCTGCGGTGGAGCGCCCCGGAGTACTCCCCGGCCAATCCGCCGCTGCCGCCTCACCGGGGGAGCACCACCAGATAGGCGGCGGGCTCGCGGTCGCCGGTCGCCGTCAGGGCGGTCCGGACGACCGCGGCCTGCTGCTCCGGCCAGTCGCAGAGCTTGCGCGGGGTGATGTGGATGACGGTCACCCCGAGCCGCTCCAGCGTCTCCCGCTTGCGTACGCACTCGGACCACTGCTCGTCCTCGCCCTGACGCGGGGCGCGGGTGTCGATCTCGACGGCGACGGAGTGCTCGGGCCAGTACGCGTCGACCCCGCCCAGGTGCGGGCCGCCGGGCAGCCGCAGGTCCACGTTCCACACGGGCTCGGGCAGGTCGTAGCCCCGTACGAGGTGGTAGAGCCGGTCCTCGGCCATGGCCCGCCCCTCCGCGAGGAGCGACTCGACGGCGTCGACGACGTGCGGGCGGTTCAGCAGCCGGGCCACCGTCAGCTCCCGTACGACGGCGGCCGGTTCGCAGTGTCCGCCGCGCACGGCCTCGCTGAGCAGGCGGCGTACGGTGCCGGCGTCGGAGAGCTGGGCGACGGCGTCGGCCACGGCCCGCGCGACGGGGGCCACCGGCAGTCCGGTCACCTCCTGGGGGCGCGGCGCGGCGTGCGAGCGGACGATGCGCACGTCCCCGGTGGAGCGCAGCCGCCGGGTGCCGGGCACGAGCACGTCGATGTGGGAGAGGGCGAGCAGCGGGGGCGTGGAGGCGAACCGGTGCAGTGCGAGCGCCGCCAGCCCGGTGATCATGGCCTCGCCGCCGCGCCGTCCCGCGTAGAGCAGTGCGGCGTGCAGCCGCTCCTCGCTGGTCGCGGGGCCCGCGTGGAGCAGGAACACCCCGGGCAGGATCTGCTGCCAGGGCCGACCGGCGGCATCGGATGCGGTGACGCCGTGCTCGCGCAGCTGGGCCAGGGTCAGCACGCGGGGGCGGCTGCCGGTGAGGTGGGTGAGGGGGAGGGGTGCGTTGTGGTTCATGACGCGGTGATTCCCTCAGGCCGTGGCCCCGCTAACCCCTGTTACACGCTCGTCGGCAAATCGGGACAAGCCGGGGCTAAAGTACGGACGTTCGACTGCCGATGGGCTCCGCCGATCGGCGGACCCGGCGTGCCGCCGTTGTCGGGGGCAAGGCCCCCGACAACGGCGCCGCGGGCTAGTTGCCGGCCGCCGCGTCGCAGGCCTGGCCGCCCAGCGCCCTGGCCAGGTCGTCCCGGGACTCGAGCACCAGACGCCGCAGCGCGGGGGCCGCGTCCGGGTGGGAGGACAGCCAGGCGTCCGTCGCCGCCACGGTGGACTCGGAGTCCTGGAGGGCGGGGTAGAGCCCCTTCACCACATCCATGGCGATCTGGATCGACCGGTCCGCCCACACCCGCTCGATCACCTCGAAGTAGCGCTCCGTGTAGGCCTCCAGCAGACCCCGCTGCGAGGACTGCTGCATACCCGCGATCGTCGCCTCCACCAGCGCGTTCGACAGTGCGTCCGACTCGACGACCGCCGCCCACGCCTGGTCCTTCACCGCCGCCGACGGCCGCGCCGCCAGGCACCGGACCTCGTGCCGCTTGCCCGAGGCCGTGTCGTCCCGCGCCAGTTCGGCGGTGAGTACGCCCTCGTCGACCGCGCCGTGCGCGGTCAGCGGCAGCAGGAAGTCCCAGCGCAGTTCCTGGTCCACCTCCAGCCCGTCGATCCGCGCCGAGCCGTCCAGCAGCCCGAGCAGCAGCTGGAAGTCGCCCTCCGTCGCCGCGCTCGCGGCGAAGAAGCGGGCCCACGTCAGCTGGTGCTCCGACCCCGGCTCCGCCAGCCGCAGCTCGTGCAGCGCGCCCGCCGCCAGCTCCCGGCCGCCCTGCTCGCGCCAGTCCGGCGCCGCGTAGTGCTTGACCGCGCTCAGCGCCTGCGCGTGCAGCATCTGCAGCACGCCGACGTCCGTCTCCCGGCCCGCGTGCGCGAGCAGCAGCGAGACGAAGTCACGCGCGGGCATCAGCCCGTCCCGCGTCAGGTTCCACAGCGCCGACCAGCTCAGCGCCCGGGCGAGGGGGTCCGTGAGGTCGCCCAGGTGTGCCCGCAGCGTGGCCAGCGAGGTCTCGTCGAAGCGGATCTTGCAGTACGTGAGGTCCTCGTCGTTGACCAGGACCAGGTCGGGCCGCTCCTCGCCCGTCAGCTCCGCGACCACGGTCCGCACGCCCGACACGTCCGTCCCGGCCCGCGCGTAGCGGACCAGGGTGCCGTCGGACTCCAGCCGGTACAGGCCGACGGCGACCCGGTGCGGCCGGAGCTCCTCGCCCTCCTGAAGCACCGCGAGCTCGGTCACGCGCCCGCCCGCGTCACAGGTCACCACCGGGGTCAGCACGTTCACCCCGGCCGTCTGCAGCCAGGCCCGCGACCACTCGGCCATGTCCCGCCCTGAGACCTCCGCGAGCACCGACAGCAGGTCGTCCAGCGTGGTGTTCCCGTAGGCGTTGGCCTTGAAGTAGCGCCGCGCGCCCTCCAGGAACGCCTCCCGGCCCACGTAGGCGACCAGCTGCTTGAGGACCGCCGCGCCCTTGGCGTACGTGATCCCGTCGAAGTTCAGCTTCGCGTCCTCCAGGTCACGGATGTCGGCCGTGATCGGGTGCGTGGACGGCAGCTGGTCGGCGCGGTAGGCCCACGCCTTGCGGCTGTTGGCGAAGGTGACCCACGCCTGGTCGAAGCGGGTCGCCTCGACCAGTCCGAAGGAGCCCATGAAGTCCGCGAAGGACTCCTTGAGCCACAGGTCGTCCCACCACTTCATGGTGACGAGGTCGCCGAACCACATGTGCGCCATCTCGTGCAGGATCACGTTCGCGCGCCGCTCGTACGAGGCCTGCGTGACCTTGCCGCGGAAGATGTACTCCTCCCGGAAGGTCACCATCCCCGGGTTCTCCATCGCGCCCAGGTTGTACTCCGGCACGAAGGCCTGGTCGTACTTGCCGAAGGGGTACGGGTAGTCGAACAGCTCGTGGAAGAGGTCGAAGCCCTGCTTGGTGACCAGGAAGACGTCGTCCGCGTCGAAGTGCCTGGCCAGACCCTTGCGGCACATCGCGCCGAGCGGGATGGTCAGGTCCCCGCGGGTGTAGGTGTCCGTCACGTAGTGGTACGGGCCCGCCACCACGCACGTGATGTACGTCGAGATCGGCTGGGTCTCGGCGAACCGCCAGATGCCGCCCTCCCGGGACTCCTCCGCGCCGTTGCTCCACACCTGCCAGCCCTCGGGCGCGGCCACCTCGAAGCGGTACGGCGCCTTCAGGTCCGGCTGCTCGAAGTTCGCGTACACCCGCCGGGCGTCCGCCGGCTCGTACTGGGTGTAGAGGTAGACCTCGCCGTCCTCCGGGTCCACGAAGCGGTGCATGCCCTCGCCGGTCCGGCTGTAGGCGCAGTTCGCGTCCACCACCAGGACGTTCTCGGCGGCCAGGCCGTCCAGGGCGATCCGCGACCCGTCGAACACGGCGGCCACGTCCAGCGCGCGCCCGTTGAGGGTCACGGAGTTCACCGAAGGGGCGATCAGGTCCGCGAACGTGGAGCCGCCGGCCGCCTCGGCCCGGAAACGGATGGTGGTCACCGAGCGGAAGGTCCGGGGGCCCTCGGCCGGTTCGGCCTCGTCCACCGCGGACCTGACGTCGAGGACCACCTCGTACCCGTCGACGGACAGCAGTCCGGCACGCTCGCGGGCCTCGTCGCGGGACAGATTCTCTCCGGGCACCTGCACTCCTTCGTGCGTGATCGCGTTCTTGTGAAGAATCCTCCCATGGGGAATGTGCGCGACTCCTGACCGGTTGGCGACGGAGAAGGCGCGCCGGTGACGCCTTTTTTCCGGTTGAGGACCCAGGACTGAGGAGAGACATGACCGACACCCAGGTGCGCGAGAGGACCCCGGTCGACTTCTGGTTCGACCCGCTCTGCCCTTGGGCCTGGATGACGTCTCGCTGGATGCTGGAGGTCGAGAAGGTCCGCGACGTCGAGGTCCGCTGGCACGTGATGAGCCTGGCCGTCCTCAACGAGAACAAGCTCGACGAGCTGCCCGAGTCCTACCGCGAACTGCTCGGCCCCAAGGGCTGGGCCCCGGTGCGCGTGGTGACGGCGGCCCAGCAGAAGCACGGCGACGAGGTCACCGGCAAGCTGTACACCGCGCTCGGCACCCGCATCCACAACGAGGACCTGGGCCCGACCCGCGAGGTCATCGCCGCCGCGCTGGAGGAGGTCGGCCTGCCGGCCGAGCTGCTCGCCTACGCCGACTCCGACGAGTACGACGAGGTGCTGCGCGCCTCCCACAACAACGGCATCGAACGGGTCGGCCAGGAGGTCGGCACCCCGGTGATATCCGTGCCCGGCTCCGACGGCGACGACGTGGCGTTCTTCGGCCCGGTCGTCACCCCGACCCCGCGCGGCGAGGCGGCCGCCCGGCTGTGGGACGGCACCCTGCTCGTCGCCTCCACCCCGGGCTTCTACGAGATCAAGCGCACCCGCACCAAGGGCCCGTCCTTCGAGTAGGCCCTGCCGGTCCGCACAGAAGACCCCCGTGAGTCACGTCCTCACGGGGGTCTTCCGTTCAACACGCCCGCACGCGAAGGCTGAGAAGACGATCACGAGGCGGGCGGGCTTGTGGTGGCGCGATCAGCCCTTGGCGGGTATCAGCAGCGGGGTGTTCGCCTTGGCGTCGGCGTAGCGCTTCGCCACGTCCTGCCAGTTGACGACGTTCCACATCGCCTCGATGAAGTCCACCTTCTGGTTCTTGTACTGCAGGTAGAAGGCGTGCTCCCAGGCGTCGAAGACCAGGATCGGCGTGCTGGCGACGCCCACGTTGCCCTGGTGGTCGTAGACCTGCTCGACGACCAGGCGGCCGCTGACCGGCTCGTACGCGAGAACGCCCCAGCCGGAGCCCTGCGTCGCGGAAGAGGCGAAGGTGAGCTGCTTCTTGAACTTCGCGAAGGAGCCGAAGGACTCGGTGATCGCGGCCGGAAGCTCGCCCAGGCCGTCCTTCTCGTCGGGGATGCCGCCGCCCTCGCCGGTCTTCGGGCTCGCCATGTTGTGCCAGTAGATGCTGTGCAGGATGTGGCCGGAGAGGTGGAAGGCCAGGTTCTTCTCCAGGCCGTTCAGCGCACCCCAGTTCTCCTTGTCGCGCGCCTCCGCCAGCTGCTCCAGCGTGGTGTTGGCGCCCGCGACGTAGGCCGCGTGGTGCTTGTCGTGGTGCAGCTCGATGATCTGCGGGTTGATCACCGGCTCCAGCGCCGCGTAGTCGTACGGAAGTTCAGGAAGCGTGTAGATGGCCATGCGTGTTATCCGGTCCCCTCGGCGTGCCAACTGCTTATTGCAATCAATGCGCAACTGCACGCTAGCAGTATCTATTCCACCTCACACGTAAGGGCTACCTCCGTGAAACGCAGGTCGGCCCCGTGCGGACGCACGGGGCCGACCTTTGGGTGAGCGGGTGTCAGCGGGCAGCCGCGGCCCGGCGCTGCATCACGTATCCGGTGACCGCGAGGGCGACGGTGAGGCCGCCGGTGAAGATCACCTGGACCCGCGTGTCCTCGCCCAGGGCCATCAGGACCAGGACCCCGGCCACCCCGGCCAGCGCCACCCAGGTCAGGTACGGGAAGCCCCACATCCGCACGACCAGCTTCCCGGGGGCCTCGCGCTCCAGCCGGCGGCGCAGCGCGAACTGCGAGACGGCGATGAAGCCCCAGACGACGAGGATGACTCCGCCGACCATGTTCAGCAGCCAGGCGAACAGGGTGTCCTGGTACCAGTAGGACAGCAGCACGGTGACGAAGCCGAAGCCGCAGGAGGCGAGCACCGCCCGGCGCGGCACACGGCCGGTGAGCTTGCCAAGGGCCCTGGGCCCCTGGCCGCGGGAGACGAGTGAGTAGGCCATGCGCGAGGACCCGTAGATATTGGCGTTCATCGCGGAGAGCAGGGCGATCAGGATGACCACGTTCATGATCTGGCCGGCCGCCGGGATGCCCAGGTTGTCCAGGGTGGCCGCGTACGGGCCGTCGGCGGTGACCGCCGGGTCGTTCCACGGGAGCAGGGTGACGATCACGAGCATGGAGCCGACGTAGACGATCGCGATCCGCCACATGGTGGTCTTCACGGCCCTGGCCACGCCCTTGACGGGGTCCTCGGACTCGGCGGCCGCGATGGTCACCGTCTCCAGCCCGCCGTACGCGACGACCGAGGCCAGCAGCCCGACCAGCAGGCCGTCCATCCCATTGGGGAGGAAGCCGCCGTCGTGCAGCAGGTTCGCGGCGCCGGGGGAGCCGGTACCGGGCAGCACGCCCAGGACGGCCAGCACGCCCAGGCCCAGGAAGAGCCCGATGGCCCCGATCTTGAGGGCGGAGAACCAGAACTCGAACTCGCCGAAGTTCGAGACGGCGGCCAGGTTGGACCCGCAGAAGACCGCCATGAAGACCAGCACCCACATCCAGGAGGGGGTGCCCGGGAACCAGCCGGTCATGATGTTCGCCGCGCCGATGGCCTCGATGGCCACCCCCACGCACAGCAGCGTCCAGAACATCCAGCCGACGGTGAATCCGGCCCAGGGGCCGATCGCCCGCTCCGCGTGAACGGAGAAGGAGCCGGAGGCGGGGTTGGCGGCCGACATCTCGCCGAGCATCCGCATCACGAACATCACGAGCAGCCCGGACACCGCGTACGCGAGCGCGATCGAGGGACCGGCCGCGGCGATGCCGGCGCCGGAGCCGACGAAGAGCCCGGCGCCGATGACACCGCCGAGGGCGATCATCGAGAGGTGGCGCTGCTTGAGTCCGTTGCCGAGGGGTGATCCGGCGTCCGTCGGCGGTGTTTCCGGGGGTGTCAGGGTGCTGGTGCTGTGGCTCATTGAGGGGAGTGCCTGTCCGGTGTGCGGGGAGAGGTGACGAGGTGCCCCACTCTGCCGAGCGTCCGATCACCGGACGTTTCCTGTCCGATATCCGGACTCGGGGTTCACGGTTCGTGATCACGCCCGTACGCTCACGGCGACGCCGCAGACACCGGATCGAGGGGGCCGCCGATGGACCGGACCGTGACAGCACTTCCCGACACCGGCCGTGGCGTACTCGTCACCGGCGCCTCCCGCGGCATCGGCCGAGCGATCGCGGCCGCCTTCGCCCGGCAGGGCGACCGGGTCGCCGTGCACTGCTCCGCCCGGCGGGCGGACGCGGAGGAGACCCTCGCCTCGCTGGAGGGGGAGGGCCACGTACTGCTCGCCGCGGACCTCGCCGACCCGGCCGGGGTCGAGGCCCTGGCGGCCGGGGCGGACGAGGCGCTCGGCGGCGTGGACGTCCTGGTCAACAACGCCGCCGTGATGCTCGCCCACCCGCTGCCCGAAACCTCCTACGAGGACTGGCAGGAGGCCTGGCGGCGGACCGCCGAGGTGAACCTCTTCGGCGCGGCCAACCTGACCCACCGCGTCGCCCGCCGCATGATCGACGCGGGGCGCGAGGGACGCATCGTCAACGTCGGCTCGCGCGGCGCCTTCCGGGGCGAACCCGACCACCCCGCCTACGGCGCGACCAAGGCCGCGCTGCACGCCCTGGGCCAGTCGCTCGCCGTCTCCCTCGCCCCGCACGGCATCGCCGTCGCTTCCGTGGCACCCGGTTTCGTCGCCACCGAGCGCGTCGCCGGCCGGCTGGAGGGGCCCGAGGGCGCGGACATCCGGGCGCAGAGCCCCTTCGGCCGTGTCGCGGACCCGCAGGAGATCGCCTCCGCCGTGCTCTACCTGGCCTCCCCCGGTGCGGTCTGGAGCTCCGGCACGGTACTCGACGTCAACGGCGCTTCCTACCTGCGCACCTGAGAACGGCCAGGACCCCCGCGCCGCGGCGCGGGGGTCCTGGCCGTCACCGGCCACGTGGCCGGGCCCGGTTCAGCCCCTGCGGGCCCGGATCTCCCGCACCCACGCCACCACGAGGACGAGGGCGGCGGCGCCCGACGACCACAGCAGCTGCGGCCGGGCCGAGTCGTCGAACAGCATCAGGACCAGCACCGTCGCCATGCCCAGCAGCGCCGCCCACGTCGCGTACGGGAACAGCCACATCGGCAGCGTCAGGCGCTCCGGCATGTCCCGCTCGATCACGCGGCGCAGCTTGAGCTGCGAGACGGCGATCAGGGCCCACACGAACAGCAGGACCGCGCCGACCGCGTTGAGCATGTAGAGGAAGATCGTGTCCGGCCACAGCAGGTTCAGCACCACGGACACGAAGCCGAAGGCCACCGAGGCGAACACCGCGCGGAGCGGCACCCCGCCGCCCGAGACCTTCAGCAGCGCCCTCGGCGCCTCGCCGCGCTCGGCCAGCGAGAACACCATGCGCGAGGACCCGTACAGGTTCGCGTTCAGCGCCGACAGCAGCGCCACGAACACCACGATGTTCATGATCTGGCCGGCCGCCGGGATGCCGATGGAGTCGAGGACGGCCACGTACGGGCTCATCCCCGGCTTCAGCGAGTCCCACGGCAGCAGGGTCACGATGACCAGCATCGAGCCGACGTAGAAGAAGAGGATGCGCCACACCGCGCTGCGCACGGCGCGGGCCACGGAGCGGGCCGGGTCGTCGGACTCGGCGGCCGCGATGGTGACGACCTCCAGGCCGCCGAAGGCGAAGATGACCGCGAGCATGCCGGCGACGACCCCGGCGATGCCGGCCGGGAAGAAGCCGCCGTGGCCGGTGAGGTTGGCCGTGCCGACCGGGTCGGTGTCGGGGAGCACGCCGAAGATCGCGAGGGTGCCGAGGATCAGGAACAGCACGATCGCGCCGACCTTGAGGGCGGCGAACCAGAACTCGAACTCGCCGAAGTTCCGCACGGCGGTCAGGTTGGCCACGGTGAAGACCACCATGAAGATCAGTACCCAGACCCACTGGTCGACCGAGGGCACCCAGCCGTTCGCGATCTTCGCGGCGCCGGTCGCTTCCACTGCGAGCACCACGACCAGCAGGAACCAGTACAGCCAGCCCGCCGAGAAGCCGGCCCATCGGCCCAGGGCCTTCTCCGCGTAGACCGAGAAGGAGCCGGAGGCGGGCATCGCGGCCGACATCTCGCCGAGCGCGCGCATCACCAGCATCGCGAGCACGCCCGCGAGCAGGTAGGAGCAGATGATCGCCGGACCGGCGATGCCGATGCCGGCGCCGGAGCCGACGAAGAGCCCGGCGCCGATCACGCCGCCGAGGCCCAGCATGGTCAGGTGGCGCTGCTTGAGGCTGTGGCTGAGGGGTTCCGCGGGCAGGTCGCCCGTCAGGGGAGGAGCTTCGGGCAGGCGGTCGCGCATGAGGGGTGCTCGTACTCTCGTTCGGCCCAGCGGCGGTAGGGACTCCGCATCCGGATTGGCGGGACCCTACAGTCTCACTGAGCGGCGGCCTTCCGTGCAAAACGGACGTGCTGTTGGATCTGCCCCGTGACGCGGATCACGTCGACGAGGGTGTGGGGCGGGGTCTTTGTGCGGTCTCCACCAAACCGGGGAGTATGCCTTTGTGCCGGGCGGCGGTGGGGCGGCGCAGACCCGCGGACTAACGTCGGTGATCGTCCTGTCACCACGATCTTCCGGAGCCCCCGATGAGCACCGCTTCCGTCTCCTTCCGGCCCGGCGCCGTCCTCGCCGATCTGCTGCCCGCGAGCCGCGTCCGCGACCTCGCGCTCGTCGTCGGCGGAGCCGCACTCACCGGGCTCGCCGCGCAGATCGCCGTGCCCGTCCCCGGCTCCCCGGTCCCGGTCACGGGCCAGACCTTCGCGGCGCTGCTGGTCGGCACCGCGTTCGGCGCCCGCCGCGGCTTCCTCTCGCTCGGGCTGTACGCCCTCCTCGGCGCGGCCGGCGTGCCGTGGTTCGCGGCCGGTACCTCCGGGGCGGGCGGCGCCTCCTTCGGCTACGTGCTCGGCATGCTGCTCGCCGCCACCCTCGTCGGAGCCCTCGCGCAGCGCGGCGCCGACCGCTCGGTGGCCCGTACGGCGGGCACGATGGTGCTCGGCTCCGCGGTGATCTACGCGGTGGGCGTGCCGTACCTGATGGCCGCCACCGGCATGTCCCTGAGCGCCGCCGTCGCGGCGGGCCTGACCCCGTTCCTGATCGGCGACGCGCTCAAGGCCGCCCTGGCGATGGGCGCCCTGCCGGCCGCCTGGAAGCTGGCGGGCCGCCGCGGCTGAGCATTCCCGGCTGCGCAGTCCCCGGAACGTGCCGGAGCCCGGCCCGCCTGTGAGGCGGGCCGGGCTCCGGCGTACGTACGCGACCGGGGTCAGCCCTTCAGCGCGGCCCGCTTGCGGCGGAAGTCCAGCACCACGCCGACGGCCACGACGAGGCCGGCGACCAGGGTGGACAGGGTGACCACCTCGCGGTTGGCGTCGTCCACGAACATGTAGCCGATCACGAACATGATCAGTGCGGCGGTGGCCCAGGTCAGCCACGGGAACAGCCACATCTTCACGGTCAGCTTCTCCGGGGCCTCGCGGACCAGGATCCCGCGCATCTTCAGCTGGGTGAAGCAGATCACCAGCCAGACGAAGAGCGCGATGGCACCCGAGGAGTTCAGCAGGAAGTTGAAGACCGTGTCCTTGAAGGCGTAGTTGAAGTAGACGGCGACGAAGCCGAAGACCGTGGAGCCCAGGATCGCGGCGACCGGGACACCGTTCTTGCTGACCTTGGCGAACGCCTTCGGGGCGTCACCGCGCTCACCGAGCGAGAAGGCCATGCGGGAGGCGGTGTAGAGGCCCGAGTTCAGGCAGGACAGCACGGCGGTCAGGACGATGACCTCCATGATCGTGCCGGCGTGCGCGATGCCGATCGAGTCGAGGGCGGCGACGTACGAGCCCTTCTCGGTGATCGACTTGTCGTTCCACGGGAGCAGCGTCAGCACGATGAAGATCGAGCCGAGGTAGAAGACGCCGATTCGCCAGATGACGGAGTTGGTGGCCTGGGTGACCGCCTTGCGGGGGTTCTCCGACTCGCCGGCGGCCAGGGTGACGATCTCGCTGCCCATGAAGGAGAAGACGACCATCAGCACACCGGTGAGGACGGCGCCGTAGCCGTTGGGGAAGAAGCCGCCGGCGTCGGTCAGGTGGGCGAAGCCCGCACCCGGGTTGTCGGAGCCCGGCAGCACGCCGAAGACGGCCAGCATGCCGATGATCACGAAGGCGCCGATGGCGACGACCTTGATGCCCGCGAACCAGAACTCGAACTCGCCGTAGGAGGCGACGGAGCCGAGGTTGGTGGCGGTCAGGACCGCCATCACGATCAGGGCCCAGGCCCACTGCGGGACGGCCGGGATCCAGCCTTCCAGGATCGAGGCGCCGGCGGTGGCCTCCACGGCCAGGACGACGACCCAGAAGAACCAGTACAGCCAGCCGATGGAGAAGCCGGCCCAGCGGCCGAGCGCGCGGTCGGCGTAGGCGGAGAAGGAGCCCGAGTTCGGGCTGGCGGCGGCCATCTCGCCCAGCATCCGCATCACGAAGACGACCATCGCGCCGACGAGCGCGTAGGAGATCAGGATGGCGGGGCCGGCCTTGGCGATGCCGCCACCGGAGCCGACGAAGAGGCCGGCGCCGATGACACCGCCGATGGCGATCATGGACAGGTGGCGGTTCTTGAGACCGGCCTTCAGACCGTCGGAGGGCTGACCGTCACCGTTGTTTCCGGTGGGGTTGCCTTCCTTCTGAAGGGTCGTCGTGGAGCTCATGGACGGATCCTTAGGTTCTCGGGTTGCGAGCCCCGGCATTCAAACCTGAGATGAACGCAGGGCGGAAGACCCCAATCCGGATCGTTGCCTAGGGACGAACGTCCAGAACCTTCGTCCCCCCTGTCCCATCTGCGTTCTTTGGGTTTACTTGAGCTTTAGAAGTGACTTACGCGACACTCCCCCCTGCCTTCGGCGGGGGAACACCCACCTGCGGGCTGCCGGGCCCGTTCGTGCCACACTCGTCCCATGCGCGTGTACCTCGGATCCGACCATGCCGGCTTTGAGCTCAAGAACCACCTGGTGGACTGGCTCAAGAACAACGGCCACGAGCCCGTCGACTGTGGGCCCCACATCTACGACGCGGTGGACGACTACCCGCCGTTCTGCCTCCGCGCCGCGGAGAAGACCGCCGCGGACGCCGACAGCCTCGGCATCGTGATCGGCGGCTCCGGCAACGGCGAGCAGATCGCCGCGAACAAGGTCAAGGGCGTCCGCGCCATCCTCGCCTGGAGCGTGGACACCGCGAAGCTCGGCCGCGAGCACAACAACGCCAACGTGATCTCCGTCGGCGGCCGGATGCACACGCAGGACGAGGCCGTCAGCTTCATCGAGGCCTTCCTGGCGACCCCGTACTCCGACGAGGAGCGCCACACGCGCCGCATCGAGATGCTCTCCGCCTACGAGCAGACCGGCGAGCTGCCCCCCATCCCGGCCCACCACCCGCAGGGCTGACCTTCCGCTTCGCCGTGCCGCCGGAGTCCCCGGCGGCACGGCCGTTTCCAGACGTAGGAGCAGTGCCGTGCCCGAGGGGCATACGATCCACCGCCTCGCCCAGGACCACACCGAGCGGTTCGCCGCCCGCCCGGTCCGGGTCAGCAGCCCGCAGGGCCGCTTCGAGGAGAGCGCGGCCCTGCTCGACGGGCGCGAGCTGGAGAGTGCGGAGGCGCACGGCAAGCACCTCTTCCTGGAGCTGGGCGACGCCTGGATCCACATCCACCTCGGCCTGTTCGGCAAGCTCGGCTTCGGCCCCGCCCCGGCGCCGCCCGCGACAGACACGGTCCGGCTGCGCCTGCTGAACGAGGAGCACTACGCCGACCTGCGCGGGCCCACCGCCTGCGCGCTGATCGGCGAGGGCGAGAAGAAGGCGATACACGACCGGCTCGGCCCCGACCCGCTGCGGCCCGCCGACGACCCGGACCGGGCCTGGAAGCGGATCTCCCGCTCCCGCACCACGATCGCGGCCCTGCTGATGGACCAGAAGGTCGTCGCGGGCGTCGGCAACGTCTACCGCGCCGAGGTCCTCTTCCGGCACGGCATCGACCCGTACCGCCTGGGCAAGGACCTCACCCGCGCCGAGTGGGACGCCATGTGGACGGACCTCGCCGCGCTCATGCGCGAGGGCGTACGGAACAACCGGATCGACACCGTCCGCGACGAGCACCTGCCCGAGGCCATGGGCCGCCCGCCGCGGGTGGACGACCACGGCGGCGAGGTGTACGTCTACCGGCGGGCGAACATGCCCTGCCACATCTGCGGGGGCGAGATCCGCACCGCCGGTCTCGCCGCCCGCAACCTCTTCTGGTGCCCGGGCTGCCAGTCCCGCTAGAAGCCGTGCGGGAGCCAGGGGGCCACGTCCCCCGCGAAGGCCCGCGAGGCCTCGGCCAGGGCGCCCCCGCGCAGCTCGCGCACGAGGCCCGCGGCCGCCAGCGAGGTGAGGGTGATCCCGCCGAGGTACGCCGAACCCAGCTCCCGGACCGACAGCGCCAGCTCCGCCGGCTCCTCGGTCCGCGTGCAGGAGGCGGCGCCCTTCCCGTCGGCGGTCAGCCGCCACCGGCCCCCGTTCCACGGGCAGAACGCGTCCTCGACGTCCAGGACCACGTCCGCCGGGGCCCCGTACGTCCGCGCCTCCAGTGCGGCCGGCAGGTCGACGAGCCGTACGTGCAGCGAGTCCCGCAAGCGCGGCTGCGACCGCCGGACGTCGCTGACCAGGTGCAGCAGCGGGTCGTCCAGCGGCCGGGCCTTCGCCCGTACCGTCCACGTCAGGTCGATCCCGAAGAGGTAGCGCCACAGCGCCGCGTACGCCGCCGGGTCCAGCGCATCGACGTCGGTGACCTCGACCTTGCCGTCCGAGCCGGTGTGGCCCCAGTCGGGCTTGACCCGGTAGCGGGCGTACCCCACCACCTCGCCGTCCTCCCGCTCCGCCACCACGCACTTGAGCGCCGACCCGCCCCCGCGCAGGGCGGGCCCGTCCAGCAGCGGCAGCCGCTCCCAGCCCGGCTGCCGGGCCGGCATCCCGGGGCGCAGGGGCACCAGCGCCGCGTAGACCCGCTCGCAGTCGGCCAGTGCGCGCTCCGGGTCGACCAGGCGCAGCCGCACCTCGTCCGTCCCCGGCGGCACGGTGAGCCGTACCCGCGTCGTGTCGATGTCCACGCCCAGGGCGTACGTCGCCGTGCCGTAGCCGAAGCGCCCGTAGATCGCCGGATCCGAGGCCGTCAGCACGGCGAGCGGTTCGCCACCCTCCCGGATGTCGTCCAGCTGCCGGCGCATCAGGGAGCTGAGCACCCCGCGCCGCCGGTGGGTGGGGGAGACGCCCACCGTCGTCACGCCGGCCGCCGGGACGATCGCCCCGCCCGGCACGGAGAGGCGGAAACGGAAGGATCCGGCCGAGCCCACGCACGTGGCGCCGTCCCAGACGCCGAGCGAACGTTCCGTCTCCGTCAACGACTTGTACAGCCTTCGTTCCTGAGGGGAATCGGGCACACCGCCGAACGCCAGTTCCAGCTGGTCGTACCAGACATCCCACTCATCGGCCTGTAATACGCGCATCTCAAGAGCCATACGGTCATCCCTATCAGGGCATTCCATTGCAGTCGACCTGTTTTCGGGCGCCTTTGGACCCCAGGTCCAGGGGTACCCCTGCGCATCCACAGCCGGGATGGATAGGGTCCCGATGCAATGGCCGGAGCACGCGTGGAATCTCTCATGGCCCGGATGCGCATGCTGTCGCGCCGGGCGCGCACCGCCCTGCGCAAATCAGCCGTCGACTACTTCCGCGGCGACGCCTCGGACTGGCTCGCCTTCGCCGGCCTGCTGGCCACCGTCCCTGCCATCGCCTGCGGCACCCTGATGCTGCCCGTCTGGTTCTCGCCCTCGGCGCTCGTCCTGCCGATCGTGGCCGGCGGCCTGCTGCTGCGCCCCGCCAGCCTCCTCGCGCTGTACGCCGCCTCCGCGGCCGCGCTGATCGTCGAGGCCCTGGTGCTCGGCCCCTACACCCAGGGCCCGGCGCGGGTCACCCCCGGCACCGTCCTCGTCGTCGCGGCCTGCGGCTTCTTCGGGCTGGTCATCGCCCAGTTCCGCAGCCGTGTCGGCGTGCCCTGGCGGCGCGGCGGCACCATGCTCTTCGACCTGCGCGAGCGGATCCGCGTCCAGAGCAAGCTGCCCGCCCTGCCCCGCGGCTGGCACCGCGAGATGGCCCTGCGCCCGGCAGGCGGCCAGTCCTTCTCCGGTGACTTCGTCGTCGCGGCCCGCACGAACGGCGGCCGGACCCTGGAGATCGTCCTGACCGACGTCTCCGGCAAAGGGATGGAGGCGGGTTCCCGGGCCCTGCTGCTGTCCGGCGCCTTCGGCGGCCTGCTCGGCGCGCTGCCGCCGCACGGCTTCCTGCCCGCTGCCAACGGCTACCTGCTCCGCCAGGACTGGGACGAGGGCTTCGCCACCTCCATCCACCTCGTCCTGGACCTGTTGACCGGCGACTACGAACTCCTCTCCGCCGGCCACCTCCCCGCCCTCCAGCTCTCCGCGGGCACCGGCCGCTGGCAGGAGAAGACCGGCGAGGGCCCGCTGCTCGGCGTCTACGACGGCGCCGAATTCACCCCCGCCCGCGGGAACCTTCGCCGGGGCGACGTCCTGATGCTCTTCACCGACGGCCTGGTCGAGACGGCCGACCGCGACATCAGCGAGGGCATCGACCGCCTCACCGGCGAAGCCGACCGCTACGTCGCCGCCGGCTGGGAGGGCGCCGCCTGGCACCTGATCGAAAAGGTCGCCAAGGACGTCAACGACGACCGCGCGCTGCTGCTGATCCGCCGCTCCCCCTGACCGGGGTGGGGTTTGCCCCACCCCCGTTCCGCCGGGCGCCGTCATGGCCGCCGGCCCGCCGTGATCCGTAGCGTCGGCACCACGAACGGCGACGTCACGGGAAGGCTGCACACCATGGGGATCCGGCGAACCAAGCGGCGGCACGACGAGACGGCGGAGGGCCCCGGCACCTCGGCCGCCGTGGAGCTGCGCGGCGTACGGCGCCAGTACGGGCACGGGGCCGGCGCCGTGCACGCGCTGCGCGGGATCGACCTGAGCCTGCCGCGCGGCAGCTTCACCGCCGTGATGGGCCCCTCCGGCTCCGGCAAGTCCACCTTCCTCCAGTGCGCCGCCGGACTCGACGTGCCCAGCGAGGGCTCCGTCCGCCTCGGCGGTACCGAGATCACCGGCATGGACGAGAACGAGCTCACCGAACTGCGCCGCAGCCGCCTCGGCTTCGTCTTCCAGGCCTTCAACCTGCTGCCCTCCCTCACCGTCGAACAGAACGTGCTGCTCCCGACGAGGCTCGCCACGGGCCGCTCCACCGGCCCCGACCGGGACCGGGCTGCCGACCTGCTCACCCGCGTCGGGCTGGAGGGCAAGGGCCGCCGCCGCCCCGCCGAGCTCTCCGGCGGCCAGCAGCAGCGCGTCGCCATCGCCCGCGCCCTCGTCACCCGCCCCGACGTGGTCTTCGCCGACGAACCCACCGGCGCCCTCGACACCACCACCGCGGCCGAGGTCCTCGGACTGCTCCGGACCGCCGTCGACTCCTTGCGCGCCACCGTCGTGATGGTCACCCACGACCCGGTCGCCGCAGCCCACGCCGACCAGGTCCTCTTCCTCGCCGACGGCCTGATCGCGGACCGGCTGGCGCACAGCTCCGCCGCCGCCATCGCCGCCCGGATGACGGCGCTCACCGCCCGCCCGGCTCCGGCACGCGCCGGAGCGGCTGCTGCCTGACGCGGGACGCGGCCGGGCCGGGGTGCGCGCCGGCCGGCGCAGGCGGTGAGGGCGGCGGGCGGCGAGGACGGCGGGCGGTGCGGGCGGGGGCCGGTCAGGGCGGCCGGTCTGGGCGGCCGGTCAGGGCAGGGGCGGGCCACTCACCCCGGATTGGCCCGCCCCCGCCACCCCGACTGCGCCTAACGTGCCCCCATGGACCGCATGCTCGCCGCCGACCTCGCACGGCTCCCCGACCTCCTCGACCTCACCCGTCGCGCCGCCGCCGACGCGCTGTCCGCCCTGGACGCGCGTCCCGTCGTACCGCCCGCCGGAAAGCCGGACGGCGCCGAGCCCCTCCCGGAGCACGGCTCCGGCACGCAAGCGGCCCTCGCCGCCTTCCAGGACCGCTGGGAGCCCCGGCTGTCGGCCTCCGCCGGCCCCCGCTACCTCGGCTTCGTCACCGGCGGAGCCACCCCCGCCGCCCTCGCCGGGGACTGGCTGACCGCCGCCTACGACCAGAACTCCAACTCGGCCCTCGACGGCGCGGGCCAGGACCTCGAACGCGAGACCGTCGGCTGGCTCCGCGAGCTCTTCCACCTCTCCGACGCCCACACCGGCACCTTCGTCAGCGGCGCCACGATGTCCAACACCACCGGCCTCGCCATCGCCCGCGAATGGCTCGGCGAACGCCTCGGCGTCGCCCCGGCCGAGGACGGCGTCGCCGCCCTCGGCCCCGTCCGCGTACTCTCCGGCGCCCCGCACTCCTCCATCGCCAAGGCCCTGTCGGTCCTCGGCCTCGGCCGGGGTTCCCTCGTCAAGGTCCCGACCCTGCCCGGCCGCGAGGCCGTTGACCCGGCCGCGCTGGAGCGGGCCCTGGCCGACACGCCCGGCCCGGCCGTGGTCGTCGCCAACGTGGGCACCGTCAACACGGTCGACTTCGACGACCTGCGGGCCGTCGCGGCCCTGCGCGAGCGCCACGACTTCTGGCTGCACACCGACGCCGCTTTCGGCGCCTTCGCCGCCCTCTCCCCGGACCACGCCCACCTCGCGGACGGCCTCGACGCCTCCGACTCCCTCTGCATCGACCTGCACAAGTGGCTCAACGTCCCCTACGACAGCGCCGTCCAGTTCACCCGCAGACAGGACCTCCAGGCCCGGGTGTTCCAGAACGCCGCCGCCTACCTCGGCCCCCTCGGCGACCACCCCGACCTGGTCCACCTCACCCCGGAGAACTCCCACCGGCTGCGCGCCCTCGCCGCCTGGTTCACGCTCCGCGCGTACGGCCGCCGTGGCCACCGGGAGATCGTCGAGCGGGACATCGCCTGCGCCCGCGCCCTGGGGGAGCGCCTCTCGGAGGACGCCGCCTTCACCCTGCTCGCCCCGGTCCGGCTCAACGTCGTCTGCTTCACCCTGGCAGCCGACCCCACCCCGGCCCGGCTCGCCGCCCTGCGCGAGGCCGTGGCCGACGAGGTCTTCGTCACTCCGACCGTCTACCGGGGAACCCCTGCCCTGCGCGCCGCGTTCTCCAACTGGCGTACCACGCAGGCGGATGTGCACCGGGTCGCGCAGGCCCTCCGGACAGCGGCAAGGGAGATCGCATGACGAGCAGCCCCCTGACCCTCATCGAGGTCGAGGCCCTCGCCCGCACCGCGCACGAGGGACAGACCGACAAGGCCGGCCGGCCGTACGCGGAGCACCTCGCGGCCGTGGCCGAGGGAGTCCGCGTGCGCGGCGGCAGCCCCGAGCAGCAGGCGGCGGCCTGGCTCCACGACGCGATCGAGGACGACGCCCTCAGCCTCACCTGGCTGGATTCCGCCGCCCTCCCGCAGTCCGTGAAGGACATCGTGCTCGCCGTCACCAAACGCCCCGGCGAACCGGTGGAGCAGTACACGGCCCGGATCCTCGCCACCCCTGGCGCTCTCCTGGTCAAGGAGGCCGACCTCGCGCACAACGCCGATCCGGTTCGGCTCTCCGTACTGGACGGTCCCACGCGCGAGCGGCTGGCCGCGAAGTACGCCCATGTCCGCTCCTTGCTCGGACTCACCGCCCCGTGACGCCCCCCCCGTGCCCGAAATATGCCTTGTGCACGTGTGGTTGGCGGAAACGGAACGATGGTGATTCGTCACGGGGCGGATAGGCGGGGCCCGTTGGTGGGAGGATGGTCCATGTGGGGGTGTGCGTGGCCGTGCGCCCCGGGCCGACCAGGGGACGACCGAAGGTGTGATCAGTAGTGGCCATTTCGCTGTCAGTGGTGGTTCTGTTGGCGGTCATCCTGGTGGTGCTGATCCGCGGCAACCACATCAAGGCAGGACCCGCCATCGTCGCGGCCCTCTTCGGCTTCTTCCTGGCGTCCAGCTCGATCGCCGACGACGTGAACCGTTTCCTCAACTCCCTCGCGACGATGATCGCGAACATCAAGCTCTAGAGGTTCCGGCGTTCCTGCCGGGCTTCGGGGATGACGTACTGGGCCTGGAGGTCGGCGTTCACCTGACCGCCCAGGGTCATGACGTTCAAGGTGGCAGAGTTCTCGTTGGCGATGGCCTTCTCCACCCGTGAGACAAGCCTCGTGAACGACTCGGTGTCGGAGAGGCCGGCGTACGGCCCCACCCCGGTCTCGAAGTAGACCCGCTCGTGGCTGAGGAGTTGCTCGGTCGACCTGTAGTTCTTCCACATCTCGCGGTACCGGTACACGCTCTCCAGCGACACGGAGCCGACGACGACCAGGCTGAGCACCGTGGCGGTGATCCTGGCGAACGGCAGGTCGATGTTCACGAGCACGGGGACCAGCGCGCCGCCGACCACGGAAACCGTCCGCATCCTGAGATGCATGGCCTTCATCCTGACGGCTTTCCGGTCGTACCACTTCTGATACTGGGACAGCCTCGCCTCAAGGTACCGCTGGGTCGCTTCCGCATCCGGCATGCGTGGGAGTACACCGGCGAACGCGCCCGACGTCAATCGAAAACCCCGCAAAGCCCTGAAAACACCTCAGGGCCAGATCGGCGAGCACCCTCCGACCCGACCCTGACGCCATGAAGCGGCCGACGGGAATCGAACCCGCATAGCCAGTCCGGAAGATCGCGTACGCGCTCCGGGCCTAACCTGGCAACGCGCTGACCAGGCCGAACCAGCGGGAAGCGCCTCGGCTCCCCGCCAGTCCCCGCTCGTCGCCGCCCCATCGGGCACGTCAGGGGCCCACTGATCCCTCTCGGTGGTCCACATCGCTGCGTACTCCGACAGATCCGGCTCACCCATAGCTACTCCCTTGGCCCCGTATCGCGCGGGAGCTGAGCAAACCGCCGGTTGGCAACCCACGCGCGGCTCTTGATGCCCCCATCCTGAGCCGCGACTCTGCGTGTTGACACATGCTTTTGGCTCCCCAGACACTCGTACGGCCCTGTGAGATCCTCGGGCACTCTCAGATCGCCGTCACCATGAACGCCTACGCGAACGTCGTGCAGGACACCCAACGCGAGACGGTCGGACGCATGGATCGGCTCCTCAGGGCCCGGCGCGACCGCCCCTGATCGTCCCCGTTCATTTGTGCCCTCGCTGTCACGCCGTCTGCCGTCGACTCACACGGAGTGATAGCGGGGCAGGTCTGGGTCGACGGCAGACGGGATGGCAGCCCCCCACCACAAACCGGCCCGCAGCCGCACGGCCGGCCCCGGTCATCCCGGAGCCTGAGCGCCCCCGCCGGAGGCACGTCCTTGAGCGGCTGGTGGGGTCGGACCTTGGGATCCCGGTGCTCGGCTCTTGGTGGCTCGGCGCGTTCGGCTGGGGTCGTCAACGTGGCGGAGATTTCGGCACCCCTCGTTCGGCGCTGGCGGGCCGACAAGCTGGCCGGCGGGACCGGGCCGACCACCGTGGCCAAGGCGTACGCCCTGCTCCGGGCCGTTCTGGGGACGGCGCTGTCCGACCAGATGATCAGGCGGAGCCCCTGCCAGATCAAGGGAGCCGGTACGGTCCACACGCCCGAGCGGCCGACCGTCACCGTGCAGGAGGTCTACGCCCTGGCCGGGGCCGTCCTGGCGCGGTATCGGGTGCTCGTGCTCATGGCCGGCCTGCTCGGGCTGGGCTGGGGTGAGTGATCGGGTTGCATCGGCGGGACATCGACCTGGACCTCGGGAGCGTGCGGGTCCGGCGGCCGTCGCCGAGCTGGGGAACGGGCAGCGGGAGATCAAGGCGCTCAAGAGTGCGGCAGGGAAGATGGCCGTCTGCATCCCCGGTGTGATCGTCCAGGGGATCCGGGAGCACCTGGAGACCTGCGCGGAGGACCGGCGCCAATGGGCGGGTGTTCGTCGGGGCCAAGGGGGCGACTCCTCGGCGGAACCACTTCCACCGGCTGTGGCATGCCGGGTGCAGGAAGGCCGGGATCAAGGGGCTGTATTTCGATGATCTTCGGCACACGGGGAACACTCTGGGGAACGCTCTTGCCGCCTCAACCGGCGCGAGAACGCGGGAGTTGACGGCGCGGATGGGTCACAGCACCGCCCGCGCCGCGTTGATCTACCAGCACGCCAGCGACGACCGGGACCGGTTGATCGCCGACGCGCTCAGCAAGTTCGTACAGGGCACGTAGAGGGGGAAGGGGCACGGCCGGGGGCACGGGGATCTGATCGGACGGTCCGGGAATGACTGAGGGCCAGGTCGAGGAAACATCCTCTGACCTGGCCCTTCGTCGTTCAGAGCGGGCGACGGGAATCGAACCCGCGTAGCTAGTTTGGAAGACTAGGGCTCTACCATTGAGCTACGCCCGCAACGCGCGCGCCGCAGGTCCGGGGACCGCGGCACGGACAGCATCCTAGCGGGTCGAGCCGCAGGAACGCACACCACATTCACGCCCGCGGCGAGGACCTGCCGGAAACCGGTCGGGAAACCCAGCGCATCAGAGGGTCTCCGGGCATGTACCCTACGTGTCGCACCGACGGGGTGTGGCGCAGCTTGGTAGCGCGTCCGCTTTGGGAGCGGAAGGTCGTCGGTTCGAATCCGGCCACCCCGACCACCAGCACCGTCCCCTCCGAGTCCGTAGAGGGGATCTCCACAAGATCGCGTTGTGGGCTGATTGCCGCTTGCGGTTACTATGCAAGCTGCGTGCCCGTGTGTCTGATGTACCGGGCCGAAGTCCGCTGAACCGCTGAATCGCAGCGCGACGGCAGAACCCCCAGCAGTCAGCCACAAGGAGACCGAACCGTGAAGAGCGCCGTGGAGACCCTGAACCCGACTCGGGTTCGGCTCACTGTTGAGGTGCCCTTCGAGGAGCTCAAGGACAGCCTCGACGCGGCGTACAAGAAGATCAACCAGCAGGTCACGGTGAAGGGCTTCCGCAAGGGCAAGATCCCGGCCCGCGTCATCGACCAGCGCTTCGGCCGCGGTGCGGTGCTGGAGGAGGCCGTCAACGACGCCCTCCCGAAGTTCTACACCGAGGCGGTCAACGAGGCCGACCTGAACCCGCTGGGCCAGCCCGAGGTCGACATCACGGAGCTGAAGGACGGCGAGCTGCTGGCCTTCACCGCCGAGGTCGACGTCCGCCCCGAGATCGAGATCCCGGACTACTCCGGCATCGAGGTCGAGGTCGACGCCATCGAGGTCTCCGACGAGGAGATCGAGAAGTCGGTCGAGCAGCTGCGCGGCCGCTTCGCGTCCACCAAGGACGTCGAGCGCGCCGCCGAGGACGGCGACGTCGTCACGATCGACCTGGAGGCCAAGGTCGACGGTGAGGTGCTGGAGGACGGCGTCGCTTCCGACGTGTCCTACACCATCGGCTCGGGCGAGCTGCTCGAAGGCATCGACGAGGCCGTCAAGGGCCTGGAGGCCGGTGGCGAGGCCACCTTCACCTCTCAGCTGAAGGGCGGCTCCGCCGAGGGCAAGGACGCCGAGGTCACCGTCAAGGTCACCAAGGTCTCCGCCCGTGAGCTTCCCGAGCTGGACGACGAGTTCGCGCAGATGGCGAGCGAGTTCGACACCCTTGAGGACCTCAAGGCGGACAGCCGCAAGCGCCTCGAGAACATGAAGCAGTACGACCAGGCCACGCAGGCCCAGGAGCGCGTCCTGGAGAAGCTGCTGGAGCTCGTCGAGGTGCCGATCCCCGAGAAGCTCCTCGCGGACGAGGTCCAGACCCGCAAGCACAACCTGGAGCACCACCAGCTCGGCCAGATGGGTCTGACCATCGAGAAGTACCTGGAGTTCCAGGGCAAGACGGTCGAGGAGTTCGACGCCGAGACCTCCGAGCAGGCCATCAAGGGCATCAAGACCCAGTTCGTCCTCGACGCGCTGGTCAACAAGGAGAAGCTGGGCGTCAACCAGGAGGAGCTCACCGAGCACCTCATGCGCCGCGCCGCTTCCTCCGGTATGTCCCCGGACCAGTTCGCCCAGGCCGTCGTCGAGGGTGGCCAGGTCCCGATGCTGGTCGGCGAGGTCGCCCGCGGCAAGGCCCTCGCGGTCGTCGTCGAGGCCTCCAAGGTCGTCGACACCAACGGTGAGGTCGTCGACCTCTCCGACGAGGACGAGGAGCAGGCCGTCGAGACGGTCGAGGCCGCCGTCGAGGGTGACGCCGAGGACAAGGCCGAAGAGGCCAAGTAACACCCCGGGCGAAGCCCACTGAGCAGTGCCCCGAAGGGCCCGGACGCAGCCGCGTCCGGGCCCTTCGGCACAGGCCCCGGAAGGCCCTGGGACCTTGCGCTCCGAGCGAACAGTTCGGGAAGCGGGATGGCGTTGTCCGACCTGCGCGTTAGGGTCCATGAATACGAGGGCACGTGAGTACCCGGATGCCGGCGGACTTGTCCGCACCGGCCGGACCGCGCCCCAGAACGAGACGCTGAGACGGCACATGGCCGTCGGAGACGAGCAGGTGGATACGTGACGAATCTGATGCCTTACGCCGCGGGTGAGCCGTCCATCGGTGGCGGCCTCGGCGACCATGTCTACAACCGGCTGCTCGGCGAGCGCATCATCTTCCTCGGCCAGCAGGTCGACGACGACATCGCCAACAAGATCACCGCGCAGCTCCTCCTCCTGGCCGCCGAGCCGGAGAAGGACATCTACCTGTACATCAACAGCCCGGGTGGCTCCGTGACGGCGGGCATGGCGGTCTACGACACCATGCAGTACATCCCGAACGACGTCGTCACCATCGGTATGGGCATGGCCGCCTCCATGGGCCAGTTCCTGCTCACCGGTGGCGCCAAGGGCAAGCGCTTCGCCCTGCCGAACACCGACATCCTGATGCACCAGGGTTCCGCCGGCATCGGTGGCACCGCGTCCGACATCAAGATCCAGGCCCAGTACCTGCTGCGCACCAAGCAGCGCATGGCCGAGATCACCGCGTTCCACTCGGGCCAGTCCGTCGAGACGATCATTCGCGACGGCGACCGCGACCGCTGGTTCACCTCCGAGGAGGCCAAGGAGTACGGCCTCATCGACGAGATCATCTCGGCCGCGTCCAACGTGCCGGGCGGCGGCGGCACCGGGGCCTGATCCCGGCGCGCGACCTCGCGTACGCCCGCCCGCACAGGCAAGCCTCAGCCCGCAGAACGCCACCAGGATGGTGAACACCCAGATGCACATGAACAACCTCTCTCCCGCGAGCGGCCTCTACACCGGCGCGTCGGTGGACAACCGCTACGTCATCCCGCGCTTCGTCGAGCGCACCTCGCAGGGCGTGCGCGAGTACGACCCGTACGCGAAGCTCTTCGAGGAGCGCGTGATCTTCCTCGGCGTGCAGATCGACGACGCCTCGGCCAACGACGTCATGGCGCAGCTGCTGTGCCTGGAGTCGATGGACCCGGACCGCGACATCTCGATCTACATCAACAGCCCCGGTGGCTCCTTCACCGCGCTGACGGCGATCTACGACACGATGCAGTTCGTGAAGCCGGACATCCAGACGGTCTGCATGGGCCAGGCGGCCTCCGCCGCCGCCGTCCTGCTGGCCGCCGGTACCCCCGGCAAGCGCATGGCACTGCCGAACGCCCGTGTGCTGATCCACCAGCCCTCCGGCGGCACCGGCCGTGAGCAGCTCTCCGACCTGGAGATCGCGGCCAACGAGATCCTGCGCATGCGCGACCAGCTGGAGACCATGCTGGCCAAGCACTCGACGACGCCGATCGAGAAGATCCGCGACGACATCGAGCGCGACAAGATCCTCACTGCGGAGGACGCTCTCGCGTACGGACTGATCGACCAGATCATCTCCACCCGTAAGAGCTCGCACTGATCCTTGCCGCCAATTGGCGTGGGCACGTCGTCACATTCGGCGATGTGAACCACGTCAAGGGGGCCCCGTACGGGGCCCCCGGCAAGGTACCGTCGGATATGAGGCACCAGGAGCGCTGAACCAGGCGTCTCCCAGGCGAAGGGGAAGCACCTCGTGGCACGCATCGGTGACGGCGGCGACCTGCTCAAGTGCTCGTTCTGCGGAAAGAGCCAGAAGCAGGTGAAGAAGCTCATCGCAGGACCCGGTGTGTACATCTGCGACGAGTGCATCGACCTCTGCAACGAGATCATCGAGGAGGAGCTCGCGGAGACCTCCGAGGTCCGGTGGGAGGAACTCCCCAAGCCTCGTGAGATCTACGAGTTCCTGGAGAGCTACGTCGTCGGCCAGGAGCCGGCGAAGAAGGCGCTCTCGGTAGCGGTGTACAACCACTACAAGCGCGTTCAGGCCGGCGAGAACGGCGGCGCGCAGGGCCGGGACGACGCGATCGAGCTCGCGAAGTCCAACATCCTGCTGCTGGGCCCCACGGGCTCCGGCAAGACGCTGCTGGCCCAGACGCTCGCGCGCATGCTCAACGTCCCGTTCGCCATCGCCGACGCGACGGCGCTGACGGAGGCCGGGTACGTCGGCGAGGACGTCGAGAACATCCTGCTCAAGCTGATCCAGGCGGCCGACTACGACGTCAAGAAGGCCGAGACCGGGATCATCTACATCGACGAGATCGACAAGGTCGCCCGCAAGAGCGAGAACCCGTCGATCACGCGCGACGTGAGTGGCGAGGGCGTGCAGCAGGCCCTCCTGAAGATCCTGGAAGGCACGACCGCCTCGGTGCCGCCGCAGGGCGGCCGCAAGCACCCGCACCAGGAGTTCATCCAGATCGACACGACGAACGTGCTCTTCATCGTGGGCGGCGCCTTCGCCGGCCTGGAGAAGATCATCGAGTCGCGTGCGGGCGCCAAGGGCATCGGCTTCGGGGCGACGATCCGCTCGAAGCGCGAGATCGAGGCCAGCGACCAGTTCCAGGAGGTCATGCCGGAGGACCTGGTGAAGTTCGGGATGATCCCCGAGTTCATCGGCCGCCTTCCCGTCCTGACCTCCGTGCACAACCTGGACCGCGAGGCCCTGCTCCAGATCCTCATCGAGCCGCGCAACGCCCTGGTGAAGCAGTACCAGCGGTTGTTCGAACTCGACGGTGTCGAGCTGGACTTCGAGCGCGAGGCCCTCGAAGCCATCGCGGACCAGGCGATCCTCCGTCAGACGGGCGCGCGCGGCCTGCGCGCCATCATGGAGGAGGTCCTGATGTCGGTGATGTACGAGGTCCCGTCCCGCAAGGACGTGGCCCGCGTGGTCATCACCGCCGAGGTCGTCCGCTCCAACGTCAACCCGACGCTGGTCCCGCGGATCGTCCCGAAGGACCAGGGCCCGCACGAGAAGTCGGCGTAGCCGCCGCAAGACAGCACGCAGAAGGGGCGCCCCGGACGTATCCGGGGCGCCCCTCTCCGCTTTCGGACTACCTTGACCACCAATCGGCCAAAAGTTCGATTGGTGTGGCGCGGTGGCCCGCTTCCTTGATCAACTTTGTCTCGACATCGCTTGCCAGTTGAAGGGAACGAGACGTGAAGCTGAAGCGTGCCGCGGGAGCCCTGGCGGTGGCACTCGCCGCCACCGCGCTGCCGATTGTGATGGCTTCACCTGCGTCGGCTGATCAGGGTGCTTGCCAGCTTTACCTGTTCGACAGGGGCTATCAGGTCGGCCCGAAGGTGGAGTCGGCCTGTGAGACCGGTAGCAACCCGGGAAACCCCGGACGCTGGGGCCAGTGTTACTGGGGTCTGACCGCTGCTGGCGTGAGGGAAGCGGACGCGGCCGGGGCGTGCAACAGCGCGTAAGGCCGAACCCGCAGCGGCCGGCGTGCACGGAAGCCAGTGCTCACGTCGGCCGCCGGCGCGATCAGGCCTTGGTGCGCGAGGTGTTGTAGAGCTTCGCCGTCAGCGCGGCCACCTCGTCGAGGGTGCCGCTGCTCCCGCCGAGCAGGAACGTTGCGGGGTCGACGGCGTTGACGCCGACCAGGGTCGAGTGGTCGCCCCAAGCGCAGGAGGGGACCTCGATGTCCTTGGGCTCCTTGCCCGTGGTCGGCTTGGTGTTGATCATCTTGATGTTGGCGCACTTCATCACGGCGCCCTTGAAGCCAGCCGGGGTGAACTCCTTCGGCGTGCCGACCAGTTCGTACTTGAAGCCGAGCTTCTCGGTCTCCTTGTTGTTCTGGCTGATGCCGGCGTAATAGGCGTCGACCGCCTTCGCAGGGTCGGCTATCTCGCCCCAGAGGCCGTTGGCCGCGAGCTGCTTCCCCTTCTTGTCCGTACCCATCTGGTACTTGGCGGTCGCGTTGTGCCCGTTCTGCACGCCGAGCGCCTCGGCCTTGGTCTTCCCCTCACCGGTGACCGGGGCGTCACCCGCGGGGGCGCCGGCGGCGTCAGGCGCCTTCTGGTAGCTGTCGACCGCAGCGGGGTAGGCCAGCTTGTAGCCCTTGGTGTCGGCGGCCACCGATCCCGCGCCGCCGCCCTGGGTGAAGTACCAGCCGGCGCCCGCGATGACCGCGACCGCGACGACCACCGCGATGATCACGCCCGCCTTGGACTTCTTCGGGGGCTGCCCGCCGTACGGAGCCTGCTGCTGCGGGTAGCCGTAGGCCGGCGTCGGCGGCTGCTGGGGGTAGCCCTGCGGGGGGACGCCCGGCGGCTGCTGCGGGTAGCCGTAGCCCGGCTGGGGCGCGGGCTGGCCGTACGGGCCCGGCGGCGGGGTCTGCTGCCCGTACGGTCCGGGCTGCTGCGGCTGCTGCCCGTAAGGCCCTGGCTGGTTGTAGCTCATCTCTGTGTCCCCCTCAGGAACTTCTTTAGGAATCTCTTATGTAGCTCACATCCTCTCGGAAGATCGTTCGCGTCCGGGCTCCGGGGTCCCAGGCGTTACGGAACTACTACGACCCGGAGACCTCCATCACGGCCCGCAGCTCACGGGCCCGCGCCGCGAGCGCGTCGATGGTCACCGGCTTGTTCTCGATGGGGACGGTGACCGTCACCAGGGAGCTGTGGTCTGCCCACATGCACATCGGCATCGATCCTTCGGCTATCACGACCGTGCCGCAGCGCATCGCGCCGCCCGCCGGGTTCCCGGCGTCGTGCGTCGTGATCTCCGCCTCCTTGAGGCCCATCCCCTTCAGGGCGGTGGTGAGTTCGGCACCCGGGTCCTCGTCGCGGAAGCTGCCGGCCGCGCCGCTGACCACCAACTGCGCGGTGCCCGCCTGGTCGGCGTACACGACGGCCACCCTCGTCGTGCCCGGCTTCGCGGGGCCCGACTGGTTCTGGCCCTGCTTGATCGCGTCGACCCGCGGTCCGGAGTCCTGCAGGCTCAGGCTCTGGAAGGTGGCCGGCGGCACGAGCTTGTAGCGGCCGGCGTCCGCGGGGCCGTCGGTCCCGCCGACCAGCGCGGCCACGGCGAGCTTGCCGATGACGACGCCCGCGGCGACGCCCAGCACCGTCCCGACGGTCTTGAGGGCGCGCTTGCTCTTCGGCGGCGCGGGCGGCGCGGGCGGCGCGGGTTGGGCGGGCTGTCCGGGGTACGCCGGGACGGCCTGCCGGGTGATCTCGTTCATGCCCGCATGAGACGGGTCCGCCACGGTCAAGGTCAACGGGCGGCCGCTCTGCGGTATCGATTCGTAACGGAGGTGGGGCCGCCCTTATCCTTTGGCTCGTGACCGAGAACACGCAGACACCCAGCAGCCCCAACTCCGAACTGCCGACCCAGTACGCGCCGGCCGAGGTAGAGGGGAAGCTCTACGAGCGCTGGGTAGAGCGTGGGTATTTCGAGGCCGACGCGAAGAGTGAGAAGCCGCCGTACACCGTCGTCATCCCGCCGCCGAACGTCACGGGCTCGCTCCACCTGGGCCACGCCTTCGAGCACACGCTGATCGACGCCCTGACCCGCCGTAAGCGCATGCAGGGCTTCGAGACGCTGTGGCAGCCCGGCATGGACCACGCGGGCATCGCCACCCAGAACGTCGTCGAGCGTGAGCTCGCCAAGGAGGGCAAGTCCCGCCACGACTTGGGCCGTGAGGCCTTCGTCGAGCGGGTCTGGCAGTGGAAGGCCGAGTCCGGTGGTCAGATCTCCGGCCAGATGCGCCGCCTCGGCGACGGCGTCGACTGGTCGCGCGAGCGCTTCACCATGGACGAGGGCCTCTCGCAGGCCGTCCAGACGATCTTCAAGAAGCTCTACGACGACGAGCTGATCTACCGCGCCGAGCGCATCATCAACTGGTGTCCGCGCTGCCTCACCGCGATTTCCGACATCGAGGTCGAGTACCAGGACGACGAGGGCGAGCTCGTCTCGATCCGCTACGGCGAGGGCGACGCGTCCATCGTCGTCGCGACCACCCGCGCCGAGACGATGCTCGGTGACACCGCCGTCGCCGTCCACCCGGAGGACGAGCGCTACAAGCACCTCGTCGGCACCGAGATCGAACTGCCGCTGACCGGCCGCCGGATCCCGGTCGTCGCCGACGAGCACGTCGACCCCGCGTTCGGCACGGGCGCCGTCAAGGTGACCCCGGCGCACGACCCGAACGACTTCGAGATCGGCCAGCGCCACAACCTGCCGAACCTCACGGTCCTGGACGAGCACGCCGTCATCACGGCCCACGGCCCCTTCCAGGGTCTGGACCGGCTGGAGGCCCGCTCCGCCATCGTCGCCGCGCTGCGCGCCGACGGCCGGATCGTCGCGGAGAAGCGTCCGTACACCCACTCCGTCGGCCACTGCTCGCGCTGCAAGACCACCATCGAGCCGCGCCTGTCCATGCAGTGGTGGGTCAAGGTCGGCCCGCTGGCGAAGGCCGCCGGTGACGCGGTCCGCGACGGCAAGGTCAAGATCCACCCGCAGGAGATGGAGAAGCGGTACTTCGACTGGGTCGACAACCTGCACGACTGGTGCATCTCGCGCCAGCTGTGGTGGGGTCACCGCATCCCGGTCTGGTACGGCCCGAACGGCGAGGTCGTCTGCGTCGGTCCCGACGAGCAGCCGCCGAGCGGCGAGGGCTGGACCCAGGACACGGACGTCCTGGACACCTGGTTCTCCTCCGGCCTGTGGCCGTTCTCCACCATGGGCTGGCCGCAGCAGACCGACAGCCTGGCGAAGTTCTACCCGAACTCCGTCCTGGTCACCGGCTACGACATCCTCTTCTTCTGGGTCGCCCGGATGATGATGTTCGGCCTGTACGCGATGGACGGCACCCCGCCGTTCCACACCATCGCCCTGCACGGCATGGTCCGCGACCAGTTCGGCAAGAAGATGTCGAAGTCCTTCGGCAACGCGGTCAACCCGCTGGACTGGATGGACGCCTACGGTTCGGACGCGGTCCGCTTCACCCTGGCCCGCGGCGCCAACCCGGGCGTCGACGTCCCGATCGGCGAGGACTGGGTCCAGGCCTCCCGCAACTTCGCCAACAAGATCTGGAACGCCACCCGCTTCGCGCTGATGAACGGCGCGACGATCGAGGGCGAGCTGCCCCCGGTCGAGCAGCTGTCGGCCACCGACCGCTGGATCCTGTCCCAGCTCAACAAGACCGTGGCCGAGGTCGACGCGTTCTACGAGGACTACCAGTTCTCGAAGCTGTCGGACTCGCTGTACCACTTCGCGTGGGACGAGGTCTTCAGCTGGTACGTCGAGCTCTCGAAGACGACCTTCTTCGCGGGCGGCGAGCAGGCCCAGGTCTCCGGCCGGGTCCTCGGCGAGGTCCTCGACGTCATGCTGCGGCTGCTGCACCCGGTGGTCCCGTTCGTCACCGAGACGCTGTGGACCACGCTGACCGGCCGCGAATCCCTGGTGATCGCCGACTGGCCGAGCGACAGCGGCTTCCGCGACGAGGCGGCCGAGGCCGAGATCGACCTCGTCAAGGCCGTCGTCACCGAGGTCCGCCGGTTCCGCAAGGAGCAGGGCCTGCAGGACGGCCAGAAGGTCCCGGCCCGTCTGGACCTGACCGGTACGGCGCTGGCCGCGCACGAGGGCGCCATCCGCCAGCTCCTGCGCCTCCAGCCGGAGGGCGAGGGCTTCAGCGCCACCGCCACCCTCCCGGTGGCCGGCGCGACGGTCGCGCTCGACCTGTCGGGCAGCATCGACGTGGCCGCCGAGCGCAAGCGCCTCTCCAAGGACCTCGGCGCAGCCGAGAAGGAGAAGCAGCAGGCCGAGGCGAAGCTCGGGAACGAGGCGTTCATCGCCAAGGCCCCCGACAACGTCGTGGACAAGATCAAGGGCCGTCTCGCCAAGGCCGAGGCCGACATCGCGCGGCTCCGTGCCCAACTCGACGCGCTGCCGGCCGGCTAGTCGCCGCAAGCGAGTGAAGGCCCCCACACCGTCGGTCGATGTGGGGGCCTTCCCCGTATGCCTTCCCCGCGCAGGGGGCGGTGTCACAGGGACTTCCGGCTTGTCCGAAGTGCCCTAAATCACTCGATATCCGGTCCGGGCGGGAGCCGATCCGTGGCGCTGAGCACGGATGATGGACGGCATGCACGTCAAGCCCGTCGCCTCGGCGCTCCACCGGGCCGCGGCCCACGGCCGCCGGCTCCCCGAGGGCTGGGCCGGCTCACCGCGGGCGCTGGACGTGCTCACCGCCCTCAGCTGCCTCGCCCTGATGGCGCTGGACCTTCCCGGCCTCGCCGCCGCCGACAACTCGCTCAACGGGCCGCTCGCCGCGGTCGTGCTCGCCGCCGGCTGTTCGACCCTGCTGGTGCGGCGCCGGGCGCCCTGGGTCTCGTACCTCGCCGCTCTGCTGTTCATCGGCTGGCTGCACGAGCTCACCCTGATCCAGTTCGCCCTCTACTCGGTCGGCCGATACCGCGGCCGCCGGGCCGGGATCCTCGCCACGCTCGGGTACCTGGCCTTCGCGCTGCTGGTGTTCAGCGTGCCGGGCTGGCCCGAGCCCAGGGTGGAGAGCCTGAGCTCCTTCCTCGGCCTGGTCGTGCCCATCGGGGTGCTCGCGGCCGCCGTGGGCATCGCCGCCTACCGGCACGACCTGGTGTCGGAGCTCACCGCCCGGCGGGCCGAATCGGCCGTGCTCCAGGCGGTCCAGCAGGAGCGCACCTCCGTCGCCCGCGACGTGCACGACTTCGTCGGGCGGGAGCTGACCTTGCTCACGGTGCGCTCCGAGGTGCTGTCGACGCGGGCACGCGAGACCTCGTACGGACCGGACTTCGAGGAGCTGGCCGACACCGCGCGCCGGGCCCACCTGGTGCTCAACGAGATCATCGTGCAGCGGGGGGAGCGGGCCTCGACCCCGGGGGTGGAGGGGCTGCCGGCGCTGGCGGAGGAGAGCGGGCGGGCCGGTTCGCCGGTACGGCTGGCCCTGGATCCGGACGTGCACGCGCTGTCGCCTCTGCGGCAGGCGGCGGTCTACCGGGTGGTGCAGGAGTGCCTGACGAACGCCGCCAAGCACGCGCACGGCGAGACCATCGACGTGTCGGTCACGGCGGACGGCCCGCGTCTGCGGATCGCCGTCAGCAACACCCTGGCCGCCCGGAGCGCGGGCCGGGCCCCGGTCTCGGCGGGCTCGGGCACGGCGAGCATGTCCGAGCGCGTGCGGAGCCTGGGTGGAGAGCTGACGGCGACGCGCACGGAGGACTCGTACGAGGTCGTCGCGACCCTGCCCCGCGGCTAGGCCGGGGCGCAGGCTAGGCCTTCGCCGGGGCCGGCAGGCCGCCCAGCGTGTCCAGGTCCTCGACGCAGCGGCCCGAGCCCAGGGCCACGCAGTCCAGCGGGTTGTCGGCCACGAAGACCGGGATGCCGGTCGCCGAGGTCATCCGCAGGTCGAGGCCGGGCAGCAGCGCGCCGCCGCCGGTCAGGACGATGCCGTGCTCCATCACGTCGCCGGACAGTTCCGGCGGGCACTCCTCCAGGGCGGTGCGCACGGCGGCGATGATCGCTTCGACGGGCTCGTCGAGTGCGGCCCGGACCTCCGCCGCGGCCAGGGAGAGCGTCTTGGGCATGCCGCCGACCTTTTCGCGGCCGCGCACGGTGAAGGTGAGCGTCTCCAGCTCCGGCCGGTCCGGGACCGGCCAGGCGGATCCGATGGCCACCTTGACGTTCTCGGCGGTGCGCTCGCCGATGAGCAGGGAGTGCTCCTTGCGGACGTAGTCCATGATCGCCGCGTCGAGCCGGTCCCCGCCGACGCGCAGCGACCGGGACGTGACGATGCCTCCCAGCGAGATGACGGCGACCTCCGAGGTGCCGCCGCCGATGGTCGCGGCCATCGGTTCCTCGATCAGGTGAACGGTCTTCGCCCCGGCGCGGGTGGAGGCGTGGACGATGGCCCGCCGCTCGACCGGGGTGACGCCGGACGGTACGCAGACCACCATCCGGGTGCGGGGGCGCCGGCCGGGGACGGCCTTGCGCACGAAGTGCCGGATCATCTCCTCGGCGGCCTCGTAGTCGCAGATCACGCCGTCCTTGAGGGGGCGGATCGCGGTGATGGATCCGGGGGTGCGGCCGATGGTCTCCTTGGCCTCCGTCCCGACGGCAAGTGCGGTGGTCGTGCCCGCCTTCACGGCGACCACGGACGGCTCATTGAGGACGATTCCGTGGCCCCGTGCGTAGACGAGGGTGTTGGCGGTGCCCAGGTCCATCCCTATGTCGCGGCTGGAAGCTGTCGTGTTGGTGCTGGCCTGCGGCATTTGTTCCCCAATCTCCTGCCCGCAAGGCTTGCATAACGATCTGGTCGCCCCACCCGCCGAACGTCCCGAAACGCCCGGGCCGAAAGTCCCGCAGGTCCTCGTCCGTAGACTGGTCTCCGTGAGTGAGCAGCAGCCCGAGAGCCCCGAGAGTCACGACAGCCCCTTCGATGGATCCGACGAATTCGACCAGATCATCGCGGAGGAGTCCGACCGCGACCCCGACCTGGCGGTGATCGAGGCCGGCAGCCGCACCCTGCGCGCCCAGGCCGGACCGCCCCAGGGCGACCCGGTGCCCGCCCTGCCCGCCGACCCGGAGGTCGCCAAGGCGCTGCAGGAGGTGGAGCAGGAGCTCGCCACCCGCTGGGGCGAGACCAAGCTGGAGCCGTCCGTGTCGCGGATCGCCGCACTGATGGACGTCCTGGGCGAGCCGCAGCGCGCGTACCCCTCCATCCACGTCACCGGCACGAACGGCAAGACCAGCACGGCCCGCATGATCGAGGCCCTGCTGAACGCCTTCGAGCTGCGCACCGGCCGCTACACCAGCCCGCACGTGCAGTCGGTCACCGAGCGGATCAGCCTCGACGGGGCGCCGATCACCGCCGAGCGGTTCGTCGAGACGTACCAGGACGTCAAGCCGTACGTGGAGATGGTCGACGCCTCGCAGGAGTACCGGCTGTCGTTCTTCGAGGTGCTCACCGGGATGGCGTACGCGGCGTTCGCGGACGCTCCCGTCGACGCGGCCGTGATCGAGGTCGGCATGGGCGGCACCTGGGACGCGACCAACGTCATCGACGCCTCGGTCGCCGTGATCACCCCCATCAGCCTGGACCACACCGACCGGCTCGGCTCCACGCCCGGCGAGATCGCCCTGGAGAAGGGCGGCGTCATCAAGCAGGGCGCCACCGTGATCCTGGCGCAGCAGCCGGTGGACGCGGCGCAGGCGCTGCTGAAGAAGGCCGTCGAGGTCGACGCGACCGTCGCCCGCGAGGGCATGGAGTTCGGCGTGGTCTCGCGCGAGGTCGCGGTCGGCGGGCAGCAGCTGACGCTGCGCGGTGTGGGCGGCGAGTACGACGGCATCTTCCTGCCGCTGTACGGCGCGCACATGGCGCACAACGCGGCGGTGGCGCTGGCCGCGGTCGAGGCCTTCTTCGGGATCGGCCAGGAGCACGCACGCGTGCTGGACCCGGACACCGTACGGAAGGCCTTCGCCTCGGTGACCTCGCCGGGCCGCATGGAGGTCGTGCGGCGCAGCCCGACGGTGGTCCTGGACGCGGCGCACAACCCGGCGGGCGCGGCGGTCACCGCGGCGGCGGTCACCGAGTCGTTCGGCTTCAGCCGGCTGATCGGCGTCGTGGCCGCGAGCGAGGGCAAGGACGTCCGGGGGGTGCTGGAGGCCTTCGAGCCGATCTTCGCCGAGGTGGTGGTGACCGAGAACTCCAGCCACCGCTCCATGGGCGCCGACGAGCTGGCGGCCGTCGCGGTCGAGGTCTTCGGCGTGGACCGGGTGCAGGTCGAGCCGCGGCTGGACGACGCCCTGGAGGCGGCGATCACCCTGGCGGAGGAAGAGGCCGAGTACGGAGGGGCCGGGGTCCTGGTGACCGGTTCCGTGATCACGGTGGGCGAGGCCCGCCTGCTGCTGAAGAGGGGCTGAGGATGCGCACGCTGTGTGCGAGCACGCTGATCGGCGAGTTCTTCGTGATCGGCTTCGCGGGCCTGGTGGCCATGAAGGACCCGGACCTGACCCAGACGGCGGTCTGGACGGTGTGCGGGGTCAGCATGCTGCTGTCGGTGCTGCTGTGCGGGATGCTCTCGCGTCCCGGGGCGGTACAGCTGGGCTGGGCCCTGCAGATCGGCCTGATCGCGAGCGGGTTCGTCGTCCCGACGATGTTCTTCCTCGGTGCGGTCTTCGCCGCCCTGTGGTGGTGCTCGGTGCACTACGGCCGCAAGATCGACGCGGTCAAGGCCCGCTGGGCGGCCACCCAGGAGGCCGCAGCGGCCCCCGGGGCGCCTGACGCTGCGTGACGGGTCACCTTGATGGCCCTGTAGATTCGTCCTACCGCACCCGTATGCCGCAAGGAGCCGCAACATGACCCAGCGCACCCTCGTCCTGCTGAAGCCCGACGCCGTCCGCCGCGGTCTGGTGGGCGAGATCATCGGCCGCATCGAGCGGAAGGCCGGCTGGACCATCCCCGCGCTGGAGATGCGCACGCTGGACCAGGAGACCCTGGAGGCGCACTACGGCGAGCACAAGGGCAAGCCGTTCTACGAGCCCCTCATGGGCTTCATGGCCAGCGGCCCGATCGTCGCCCTGGTCGTCGAAGGGGAACGCGCGATCGAGGGCGTCCGCCAGCTGGCGGGACCGACCGACCCGATCGCCGCGGCGCCCGGCTCCATCCGGGGGGACTTCGGCACCATCGTCCGGGAGAACCTGATCCACGCCTCGGACTCCGAGGAGTCCGCCGAGCGTGAGCTGAAGCTGTTCTTCCCGGCGCTCTGACCCCGCGTTTCGATAACTCCGCGATCACACTTCCTGACGCGACATCAGCCGAATAGCGCTCATGACCTGGGGCGACCGAAGTAATTTCGGTCGCCCTGCGGTATTTCCGGGCGATACCGGGAACGCCTGGGCAGTACACGTCGTCACCACTGAGGGGGCGGGTATCCATTCCGGCGGGATTGCCGGAGTCCCGTCGCGCGGTGTCCGTACTCCCGGCACTACGATGGGGCCTCCACCCACACACCCACCTCGCCGACCTGACAGCAGCCGCTATCAACTGGAAGGCCAGACGCTCCTCATGGGGAACAAGGGGAACAACATGTCGTTCATCGGCCGTGACATGGCGATCGACCTCGGGACCGCCAACACGCTGGTGTACGTGAGGGGCCGGGGGATCGTCCTGAACGAGCCGTCCGTGGTCGCCATCAACACGAACACCGGTGGCATTCTGGCGGTCGGCTCCGAGGCGAAGAAGATGATCGGGCGCACGCCCGGCAACATCGTCGCCGTACGGCCCCTCAAGGACGGCGTCATCGCCGACTTCGAGATCACCGAGCGTATGCTCCGGTACTTCATCCTCAAGATCCACAAGCGCCGTTACCTGGCCCGCCCGCGTGTCGTGGTCTGTGTTCCCTCCGGCATCACCGGAGTCGAGCGCCGCGCCGTGATCGAGGCGTCCACGCAGGCCGGCGCCCGCCAGGTGCACATCATCGAAGAGCCCATGGCCGCCGCCATCGGCTCGGGCCTGCCCGTCCACGAGGCCACCGGAAACATGGTCGTGGACATCGGCGGCGGCACCACCGAGGTCGCCGTCATCTCCCTCGGCGGAATCGTCACGGCACAGTCCATCCGGGTGGCCGGTGACGAGCTGGACAACGCGATCATCCAGCACATCAAGAAGGAGTACTCGCTCCTCCTCGGCGAGCGCACCGCCGAGCAGATCAAGATCACCATCGGGTCGGCGTACGACCTCGACAAGGACGAGCACACCGAGATCCGTGGCCGAGACCTGGTCTCCGGCCTGCCCAAGACGGTCGTCATCTCGGCCGCCGAGGTCCGCAAGGCGATCGAGGAGCCCGTCAACGCCATCGTCGACGCCGTCAAGACCACCCTCGACAAGTGCCCGCCGGAACTCTCCGGCGACATCATGGACCGCGGCATCGTCCTGACCGGCGGCGGCGCCCTGCTGCGCGGCCTCGACGAGCGGCTGCGCCGTGAGACGGGCATGCCCATCCACATCGCCGAGGACCCGCTCGACTCCGTCGCCCTCGGATCGGGCAAGTGCGTCGAGGAGTTCGAGGCACTGCAGCAGGTCCTGGACGCCCAGCCCCGTCGCTGACACACACCCCTCCGAGCCGGAGGGACCATGCGGAACACACAAGGATCCGCCGTACGGGTGCTACCGAGCCCGTGCGGCGGATCGTTGATATACAGGCAAAACAACATTCCGACGAGGAAGGCACGGCCGCCGCACGTGAGGGACACACGAGAAAGCCGGCTGCTCCTGGTGCTTCTGATCGCCATCGCGTTCGCATTGATCACGGTGGACATCAGGGCAGGCGAGGAGTCGCCGGTCGACGGTGCCCGGCAGGCCGCGGCAGCGGTCTTCGGGCCGGTCGAGAAGGGCGTGGCAACCGCCGTCGACCCGGTCGCGCACGCCATAGGGGCGGTACGGGACTCCGGCGAGCGCCACAACCGCATCGCCGTGCTGGAGAAGCAGAACGCGGCCCTGAAGGCCAAACTGGGCAGTGACGACCAGACCCGCAGCCGCATCCACGAGCTCGACGAGATGCTCAAGCGGGCCGGCGCCGGACAGTACGGCATCAAGGGCGCCGAGGTCATCGCCATAGGAGCGGCCCAGGGCTTCTCCTGGACCGTCACCATCGACGCCGGCAGCAAGGACGGCATCGAGCGCGACATGACCGTCCTGAACGGCGACGGACTCGTCGGCCGGGTCAGCACCGTCGGCCCGGACACCGCCACCGTCGTCCTCGCCAACGACCCGGACTTCACCGTCGGGACCCGCCTGGAGAAGACCGGCGAACTCGGCTTCGCCACCGGCCAGGGCGACCGCGCCCTGTCCGTCCAGATGCTCAACGGCAAGGCCAAGGTCAGCCCCGGGGACCGCCTGGTCACCTTCGGCTCGCGCGGCAACAAGCCCTTCGTGCCCGGCGTTCCGATCGGCGAGGTCGTCAAGGTCGATCCCTCGCGCGGCGATTTGACCCGCACGGTCTGGGTACGCCCGTTCGTCGGCTTCTCGCGCCTGGACATCGTCGGCGTCGTCGTGATGCCGCCGCGCGAGGACCCGCGCGACGCCGTACTGCCGCCCAAGCCCGAGGCCCCCAAGCCCGCCCCCACGGTCACCGTCACGGTCACGCCGTCAGGGTCCGCCAGTGTGCCCGGCAAGCCGGCCGACGACTAGGAGCAGACCGACCATGCGCTTCAACCGGATCCTGCTCTCGGCCACCCTCGTCGTGGTCGCGCTCGTCATCCAGGTCACCGTCCTCGGCCGGCTCCAACTGCCCGGCGCGGTGCCCGACCTGGTGCTGCTCACCGTCGTCGCCCTCGCACTCGTGTACGGGCACGTCAGCGGCGCCCTCATCGGCTTCTCCGCCGGCCTCCTCGCCGACCTGGCACCGCCCGCCGACCACGCCGCCGGACGGTACGCACTCGTCCTGTGCGTCATCGGCTACGCGGCCGGCCTGGTCCGCCCCGACAACGGGCGGTTCCGCTCCGCCTGGGGCCCGATGCTCACCGTCGTCGCCGCCGCGATCGGCTCCACCCTGCTCTACGCGAGCGTGGGCGCCCTCGTCGGCGACACGGCCGCCCGCCACGTGGGCCTGACCGGGCTGCTGTTCACCGCCACCCTCTACGACCTGCTGCTCGCGCCGTTCACCGTGCCGTTCATCATGGCGCTGGCCCGGCGTGCCGAGAACGACCCGATGGCCGTCGAGGCCGGCGGCGGCCCCGCAGGCAAGGCCGCCGACGTCTCCTCCGGCTGGCTGGCCGGCGGTACCGGCCTGCGCATCGGCAGCCAGCGCGGAGGCCTGCGTCTGAAGACCGCCCGGTCCCGGGCCAACAAGGCCGTCCGCATAAAGGGCGTCAAGCCGTTCAAGGGTGTGAAGAGCGTCAAGAAGCTGTGAGGGAGGAGCAGGCGTGACCAACGTTCCGGAGACCGGCCGCACCTCCCGGGTGCAGATCCGGCTCGTCATCATCCAGGTACTCGTCCTGTCGATGCTGGTCACGCTCGGCGGGCGCCTGTGGTACCTCCAGATCCGCAACGGTGATGAGTACTACCACGAGGCGAAGAGCAACCACGTACAGCGGGTCGTCCGGCCCGCTGTGCGCGGGTCGGTCCTCGACGCCCGGGGCGTCCCGCTCGCCGACAACGAGACCCGCCTGGTCGTCTCCGCCAGCCGCACGGCGCTGATGAAGATGAAGGACCGGGGCAAGGGCGTCATGACGCGCCTGGCCGACGTCCTGGACATGACCGCCAAGGAGGTCATGGAAAAGGTCCGGCTCTGCGACTCCCAGACCCCGAAGCCCTGCTGGAACGGCTCCCCGTACCAGCCGATTCCCATCACCCTCGAAGCCACGACGCAGCAGGCGCTGCAGCTGCGCGAACGCCCCGAGGAATTCCCCGGCATCACCGCGGAGCCCACCGCCGTCCGCCGCTACCCGGCACCCGCCGGGGCCCGTACCTCACAGGTGCTCGGCTACCTCTCGCCGGTCACCGACGAGGAGATCCAGAAGGCCAAGGACACCGACTCGCCGCATCTGCGCTCCGACCAGGTCGGCCGCTCCGGAATCGAACGCACCTATGACAAGCAGTTGCGCGGCAAGGCGGCAGTCACCTCGTACGAGGTCGACAACCTCGGCCGGGTCATGCACCAGACCGAGGCCGACCCGGGCGTGCCCGGATCCACGCTCATCACCAGCATCGACGCACGGGTCCAGTCCGTCGCCGAGTACGAGCTCCAGCAGGCGATGAAGACCGTCCGTCAGGAGACCGACAACATCACCGGCCGCAAGTACGAGGCCGACTCGGGCGCCGTCGTCGTCATGGAGACCAAGACCGGCCGCGTCGTCGCGATGGCCTCCCAGCCCGACTACGACCCCAACGCCTGGGTCGGCGGCATCTCCGGCAAGGACTACGCCAACCTCACCAGCAAGAACTCCAACTACCCGCTGCTCAACCGGGCCATCCAGGGCCAGGCACCCGCGGGCTCCATCTTCAAGGTGGTCTCGGCGAGCGCGGCCGTCCGGGCCGGCTACGCCTTCGACGACAAGTACAACTGCAGCGCCTCCTACAACATGGGCGGCCGGAGCTTCGCGAACTTCGAGTCCAAGGGGCACGGTCCCATCACCCTCGCCGAGGCCCTCAAGTTCTCCTGCAACACCGTCTTCTACGCCCTCGGACACAAGGAGTGGCAGCGCGACGGCGGCCTCAAGCCCAAGAAGGACGCCCACGACTGGTTCTACCGGACCGCCCGTGAATTCGGACTCGGCTCCGAGACCGGGATCGACCTGCCGAACGAGGTGACCGGCCGCATCCCCGACCGCCGGTGGAAGAAGAACTTCTGGGCGGCCAACAAGGACTCCTGGTGCAAGCAGGGCAAGAAGGGCGGCACCTACGTCGAGCAGATCGCCTACGAGAGCTGCCTCGAAGGCAACCAGCTGAAGGCGTTCGACAGCATCAACTTCGCCATCGGCCAGGGCGACGTCCTCGTCACCCCCATCCAGATGGCCACCGCCTACTCCGCCATCAGCAACGGCGGCACCCTCTACAACCCCACGGTCGGCAAGGCCGTGATCAGCCCCGACGGTAAGCGCATCGATATGATCAAGCCCAAGCCCCACGGCAGGCTGCCGGTCGACGCCGAGACCATCGGCAACCTCGACAGGGGCCTGCGCATGGTCGTCGAGCCAGGCGGCACCGCCGCCTGGCGGTTCGGGGGCTGGCCGCTGGACAAGATCCCGATGCGGGCCAAGACCGGCACCGCCCAGGTGTACGGCAAGCAGACCACTTCGTGGCTGGCGACGTACACCGACGACTTCGCGATCGTCATGACGATCTCCCAGGGCGGCACCGGCTCCGGGGCCTGCGGCCCGGCCGTCCGCAACCTCTACAACGCCATCTACGGCCTCGACATGGAGGGCAAGCAGGACCTGAAGAAGGCCCTGCTGCTCCAGCCCGAGGTGAAACTGCCCAAGATCCGCCCCGACGGCTCCATCGACTCCCCCGAGATCCGGCCGTACGTGCCGCCGTCCCCGGAGGAGCCGGCGCCGCCCGTGCTCGCCGGGCCGCCCCCCGCGCGGCAGGACTGAGGACCGAAACCGACATGCAGACCGCCAACAAGTTCTCCGTCTCCCGGTACGCGCCCGAGCGCGGGGCGATGGCCAAACTCACCGCCCGCGACTCGGTGGTGCGCCGGCTCGACTGGCCGATACTCCTTTCCGCGATCGCCCTGTCCTTCATCGGCTCCCTGCTGGTGTGGTCGGCGACCCGTAACAGGACCCAGCTGAACCAGGGCGACCCGTACTACTTCCTGGCCCGGCACGCCCTGAACACCGGCATCGGCCTGGTGCTGATGATCGGCACCGTCTGGCTCGGCCACCGCACCCTGCGCGGAGCGGTGCCGATCCTCTACGGGCTCTCGCTCGTGCTCATCCTGGCCGTGCTCACCCCGCTCGGCGCCACCATCAACGGTGCCCACGCGTGGATCGTGATCGGTGGCGGATTCTCCCTCCAGCCCTCCGAGTTCGTGAAGATCACGATCATCCTGGTCATGGCGATCCTGCTGGCCACCAGGGTCGACGCGGGCGACCTCACCCACCCGGACCACCGCACGGTCGTCAAGGCGCTCTGCCTGGCCGCCGCCCCGATGGGCATCGTCATGCTCATGCCCGACCTCGGATCCGTCATGGTCATGGTCGTCATCGTGCTCGGCGTGCTGCTGGGCTCGGGCGCCTCCAACCGCTGGGTGCTGGGCCTCATCGGCTCGGGCGTGGGCGGGGCCGTCCTGATATGGCAGCTCGGCGTCCTGGACGAGTACCAGATCAACCGCTTCGCGGCCTTCGCCAACCCCGAGCTCGACCCCGCGGGCGTCGGCTACAACACCAACCAGGCGCGCATCGCGATCGGCTCCGGCGGCCTGACCGGCTCCGGCCTCTTCAAGGGCTCGCAGACCACCGGCCAGTTCGTGCCGGAGCAGCAGACGGACTTCGTCTTCACCGTGGCGGGGGAGGAGCTCGGCTTCGTCGGGGCCGGGCTGATCCTGCTGCTGCTCGGCATCATCCTGTGGCGGGCCTGCATGATCGCCCGGGAGACCACCGAGCTCTACGGGACGATCGTGTGCGCCGGGATCATCGCGTGGTTCGCCTTCCAGTCCTTCGAGAACATCGGGATGAACCTCGGGATCATGCCGGTGGCCGGCCTTCCGCTGCCGTTCGTGTCGTACGGAGGATCGTCGATGTTCGCGGTGTGGATCGCGGTCGGACTACTGCAGTCGATCAAGGTGCAGCGGCCGTTGTCGGCCTGATGCTCCGTTCACCCTGCCGCCGTGTTCCGTTCAGGACTAAGTTCGGTCTATGGCGGACACGAAGCGCGAGATCGAGCGGAAATTCGAGTTCTCTCAGTCGAAGTCGGCCCGGCGCGGGGTGCCGGACCTGACGGGCACGGCCGCGATCGCGGCCGTCTCCGACCAGGGCACCGTCGACCTCGACGCCGTCTACTACGACACCTCCGACCAGCGGCTCGCGGCCGACGGTCTCACCCTGCGGCGCAGAACGGGCGGGGCCGACGCCGGCTGGCACCTCAAACTGCCCGTCTCCCCGGGAGTACGCGACGAGATCGGAGCCCCGCTCGGCGACGACACCGTCCCGCGCCCGCTGGCCGCCCTGCTCCGCTCCCGGGTGCGCGGCGCCGCCCTGGAGCCGCAGGTCAGGCTCCTCTCCTCGCGCCGGGTCAGCCATCTCCTGGACGCCGACGGAGCCCTGCTCGCGGAACTGAGCACCGACACGGTGCGGGCCGAGCGGGGCGAGGCCACCGCCGACTGGACCGAGGTCGAGGTGGAGCTCGCCGACGGGGTCGACCCCGGGCTGCTCGACGCGGTCGAGAAGACGTTCCGCAAGGCCGGGCTGAGGGTCTGCGACGCCCCCTCGAAGCTCGCCCGGGCGCTCGCCGAGACCGGCACGGCGCCGCCGCCCCGGCTCGGGGACGACGGCTCCGACGGTACGGCGGGCGCGCACGTCCTGGCGTACCTGCGGGAACAGCGCGACGCCCTGATCGCCCAGGACCCGGCCGTGCGGCGGAACCTCCCGGACTCCGTCCACCAGATGCGGGTCGCCTGCCGCCGCCTGCGCAGTGCCTTCAAGACGTACCGCAAGGTGCTGGACCGCACCGTCACCGATCCGATCGGCGAGGAGCTGCGCTGGCTCGCCGCCGAACTCGGCGTCGACCGCGACCAGGAGGTCCTGCAGGAGCGGATCCAGACCCGCCTCGACGAGCTGCCGCGCACCCTGCTGCTCGGCCCGGTCCGCGGCCGGCTGCGGACGTGGAACGCCACCCGCCGCTCCGGATCGCGCCGCCGGGCCCTGGCCGCGCTCGACAGTGCGCGCTACCTCACCCTGCTGGACTCCCTCGACGCCCTGCTGGACGCGCCCCCGCTGCGCAAGGCCGCCCGCGGGCGGGCGGAGCGCGTCCTGCCGAAGGCCGTACTGCGCGACTTCGAGCGCCTCGCCGGCCGGGTGGACACGGCGCTCGCCCTCGCCGAGGGCCACGAGCGCGACCTGGCCCTGCACGAGGCCCGCAAGGCCGCCAAGCGCGCCCGGTACGGGGGGGAAGCGGCCACGCCCGCGCTCGGAAAACCGGCGAAACGCCTGGCCAAAGCGGTGAAGAAGGTCCAGTCCCTGCTCGGTGACCACCAGGACAGCGTGGTCGCCCGCGACGCCCTGCACGGCCTCGCCGTGCAGGCGGCGGGCGCGGGGGAGTCCGCCTTCACCTGGGGCGTGCTCTACGCCCACGAGGAGGCCCTGGCCACACGGCGCGAACAGGAGCTTCCGGACATCTGGGCGAAGGCCTCCGAGCCGAAGCTCAGGGCCGCACTTGAATGATCATGTGGGTGGGGACGCCTGAGCCTGGGGGTACGCTTGAGAGCTGCCCCCTTGCCCGCTTCACGAAAGTCGCGTGATGACCGAGTCGGTCTTCCCTCAGCTTGAGGCCCTGCTTCCGCACGTGCAGAAGCCCATCCAGTACGTCGGTGGTGAGCTCAACTCCACGGTGAAGCCGTGGGAGAGCTGCGACGTCCGCTGGGCGCTGATGTACCCGGACGCGTACGAAGTCGGGCTGCCCAACCAGGGCGTCATGATCCTCTACGAGGTGCTCAACGAGCGCGAGGGCGTGCTCGCCGAGCGCACCTACAGCGTGTGGCCCGACCTCGAAGAACTGATGCGCGAGCACAACGTGCCGCAGTTCACCGTGGACAGCCACCGCCCGGTCTCGGCCTTCGACGTGTTCGGCCTGTCCTTCTCCACGGAGCTGGGCTACACGAACATGCTCACGGCGCTCGACCTCGCGGGCATCCCGCTTGAGGCCAGGAACCGCACGGTCGACCACCCGATCGTCCTCGCGGGCGGCCACGCGGCCTTCAACCCCGAGCCGATCGCGGAGTTCATCGACTGCGCGGTCATCGGCGACGGCGAGCAGGCCGTCCTCGACATGACCGAGATCATCCGCACGTGGAAGGCGGAGGGCCGGCCGGGCGGACGCGAGGAAGTCCTCCTCCGTCTCGCCAAGACCGGCAACGTCTACGTCCCCGGTTTCTACGACGTCGAGTACCTGCCGGACGGCCGCATCGGCCGTGTGGTGCCCAACCGCTCCGGCGTGCCGTGGCGCGTGTCCAAGCACACCGTCATGGACCTCGACGAGTGGCCCTACCCCAAGCAGCCGCTGGTCCCGCTCGCCGAGACCGTCCACGAGCGGATGTCTGTGGAGATCTTCCGCGGCTGCACCCGCGGCTGCCGTTTCTGCCAGGCCGGCATGATCACGCGCCCCGTGCGGGAGCGAAGCATCACCGGCATCGGCGAAATGGTGGAGCGCGGCCTGAAGGCCACGGGCTTCGAGGAGGTCGGCCTCCTGTCGCTGTCCTCCGCGGACCACACCGAGATCGCGGACATCGCCAAGGGCCTCGCCGACCGCTACACGGACGACAAGGTGGGCCTGTCCCTGCCGTCGACCCGTGTGGACGCGTTCAACGTGGACCTGGCCAACGAGCTCACCCGCAACGGCCGCCGCTCCGGTCTGACCTTCGCCCCCGAGGGCGGGTCCGAGCGCATGCGCAAGGTCATCAACAAGATGGTCTCGGAAGAGGACCTGATCCGCACCGTCGCCACCGCGTACGGCAACGGCTGGCGCCAGGTGAAGCTGTACTTCATGTGCGGCCTGCCGACCGAGACCGACGAGGACGTGCTCCAGATCGGCGACATGGCGGTCAACGTCATCGCCAAGGGGCGCGAGGTCTCCGGCCAGAACGACATCCGCTGCACGGTGTCCATCGGCGGTTTCGTGCCGAAGCCGCACACCCCGTTCCAGTGGGCGCCGCAGCTGTCGGCCGAGGAGACGGACGCGCGCCTGGGCAAGCTGCGCGACAAGATCCGCGGTGACAAGAAGTACGGCCGCTCCATCGGCTTCCGCTACCACGACGGCAAGCCGGGCATCGTCGAGGGCCTCCTCTCGCGCGGTGACCGCCGCATCGGCGACGTCATCCGCGCCGTGTACGAATCCGGCGGCCGGTTCGACGGCTGGCGCGAGCACTTCTCGTACGACCGCTGGATGGAAGCGGCGGAGAAGACGCTTCCCGCGTACGGCGTGGACGTGGCCTGGTACACGACCCGTGAGCGCACGTACGAGGAGGTACTGCCCTGGGACCACCTCGACTCCGGTCTCGACAAGGACTGGCTCTGGGAGGACTGGCAGGACGCCCTCGACGAGACCGAGGTCGACGACTGCCGCTGGACCCCGTGCTTCGACTGCGGCGTGTGCCCGCAGATGCAGACCGAGATCCAGATCGGCCCGACCGGCAAGAAGCTGCTGCCGCTGTCGGTCGTGAAGTGACCTCGGGCTGACGCAGCCCGCGAGATGCCCCTCACCGGGAACGGTGGGGGGCATTTCCTGTGCAACGGCTCGGGCCTCCGCTGCGTCGTCGTAGGTATGGACCTGGAGAAACACGGCCGGCACGAGCCGGAACCCGGCGGCGAGGGGTGCGTCTTCGCGCTCGTCCGGATTCCGGTGCGGATCCTGGCCGTGGTGATCGTGCTCCCGCTGCGGATGGCCTGGGACCTGCTGGTCCTCGCGGCGCGCGGCGTGCACCGCCGCGCCCTGCGCCCGGCCGCGGACGCGGTGGCCTGGCTGTTCACCCGGCTGGGCCGGTACGTCCTGACCCCGCTCGGGCGCGCACTGGCCTGGCTGGCCCGCGGTACGGGAACGGTCCTGAAGTGGCTGGCCCTCGCCGTCTTCTACTGGCCGTGGGCCGCGCTGTGGCGGTACGTCCTCGCACCCGTCGGCGCCGCCCTGTGGCGCTGGGCCCTCGTCCCCCTGGGGCAGGCGCTGGGCTGGCTGGCGAAGGCCCTGTTCGTGTGGCCGTGGGTGGCGCTGTGGCGGTACGTGGTCGTCCCGGGTGCCGCGGCGCTGTACCGGTACCTGCTGCGGCCGGCCGGTGGCGCGGTCGCCTGGACGCTCACCGCCGTGTACCGGTACCTGCTGCTGCCCCCGGCCCGGGGCGTCGCCTGGCTGGCCCGCGGGCTGTACCGGTACGTCCTGGTCCCGGCCGGCCACGGCCTGGTCCTGCTGGCCCGCGGCACGGGGGCCGCGCTGGGTTGGCTGGCGAAGGCCCTGTTCGTGTGGCCGTGGGTGGCGCTGTGGCGGTACGTGGTCGTCCCGGGTGCCGCCGCGCTGTACCGGTACCTGCTGCGGCCGGCCGGTGGCGCGGTCGCCTGGACGCTCACCGCCGTGTACCGGTACCTGCTGCTGCCCCCGGCCCGGGGCCG
>NZ_JBIAHP010000009.1:211507-238995 GCF_042870715.1 Streptomyces sp. NPDC006463
GCGTCGCCTGGCTGGCCCACGGGCTGTACCGGTACGTCCTGGTCCCGGCCGGCCACGGCCTGGTCCTGCTGGCCCGCGGCACGGGGGCCGCGCTGGGCTGGCTGGCGAAGGCCCTGTTCGTGTGGCCGTGGGTGGCGCTGTGGCGGTACGTGATCGCCCCGGTCGCCGCCGGCACGTACCGCTTCGTCCTGACTCCGCTGGGGCGCGGCGTCGCCCTGGCCGCGCGGGGCCTGTACCGGTACGTGCTCACGCCGCTGGGACATTTCGCCGCCGCAGTCTGGCACCTCGCCGGCCGCGTCAGCCGGGCCGTCGGCCGCGGACTCCTGTGGCTGTGGCGGGGCTTGGTCGCCCGGCCCGCCGCCTGGGTCCGCCGGCAGGTGCTCACTCCCGCCGGACACCTCGTCCGAGAGGTGTGGCGCAGCTCGCGGCTCGCGGTACGGGAGGCGCGGGCCTCCGTACGGCAGGCGCTCTTCGGTGTTCCTCCCCGGGAACCGGCGAGGTCACGGGCGCGTACTCTGGGTAGTACGACAGCCGCAGGCAACACGCCCGCTCCCGAGATCTCCCTGCACGAACCGCAGGGGTGAGCCGGAGGCGGGGCGTGGCCGGCAGGTCCCACAGACGCTCAGGGCGACGCGCGAGCCGCGGAGCCCCGCACAAGGAGAAGAACCACTGGGCAAGCGACAGCCCGAAGGCCCGCCTCCCGCACCGGTGGTGCAGCGCATCCGACTGCGCTACACCAAGCGCGGCCGCCTCCGGTTCACCAGCCACCGCGACTTCCAGCGCGCCTTCGAGCGGGCCCTGCGTCGCGCCGAGGTGCCGATGGCGTACTCGGCCGGCTTCACCCCGCACCCCCGCGTCTCGTACGCGAACGCCGCCCCTACCGGGACCGGCAGCGAGGCCGAATACCTGGAGATCGCCCTCGCCGAGCCCCGCGACCCCGAGAAGCTCCGCGAGCTGCTCGACGAGTCGATGCCGGCCGGGCTCGACATCATCGACGCCGTGGAGGCCCGCACCTCGGGCCTCGCGGACCGGCTCACCGCCTCCGTATGGGAGCTGCGCCTTGACGGCGTGGAGCCCGCCGAGGCCGAGCGGGCCGTGGCGGCCTTCCTCGCCGCCGAGACCGTGGAGGTGCAGCGCCGAACCAAGAATGGGATGCGGACCTTCGACACGCGCGGCGCCGTCGTCACCTTGGAGGCCCTTCCCGCGCAGGCTGATAGGCCCCTGGACAATGCCTGTGCGATACTGCGGCTGGTTGTTCGGCATTTGACACCTGCCGTGCGACCCGACGACGTCCTGTCCGGTCTCCGAGCTGTGGCCGACCTGGCGCCGCCGGTCCCCTCAGCGGTGACCAGGCTGGCGCAGGGGCTCTTCGACGAGGAGTCCGGCACGGTGACCGACCCGCTCGCGCCCGACCGCGAGGCTGATACGGCCGCTCCACCCAAGGCCGCCGTAGCCGCCGACGCGAAGGCGCCGGAAGGTCCCGCCGCGTAAGGAACGTCGTCGTCGCGCAGCCCTGGCACTCGGGAGCCACCTGGGTCGGGCCGCGCACTGACCTGAAGACTTCCGCCAGGCCGTACGGACAACACGTACGGAACCGGCGGCCATGAACTGAGCTCCCGTGTGGCGAACGCGCCCCGGAGGCCGGTTCCGCGCTCATTACGCGGAGCCGTGCCGGACCGGAAGTCAGCCGCGGCGCCCGGGAGCGTGACGGGAGAACCGCCCGCAATGCTCAACAACGAAAACGACACCACCACCGCCGGTAACGCCGACAACGGCAGCCCGAGCGACAACCTGCCTCCGCGCAGGCGCCGCCGCGCCGCTTCCCGGCCCGCCGGGCCGCCCGGCGCCACCGCCGCAGAGACGACCCCGGTGACGGAGGCCGCCGCCGCCCCCGTGGAGGAGCCCGCTCCGGCCGCCGCCCCCGCCCGTACCCGCCGCCGCGCGACCCGCGCCGTGGCCGCTCCCGAGACCCCTGCCGCCGAGGCCGCCGCCCCGGCCGAGGCCGTGGCCGAGGAGACCCCCGCCGCTCCGGCTCCGCGTGCCCGCCGCCGTGCCACCCGCGCCGTCGCCGCCCCGGCCGCCGAGGCTCCGGTGGCCGAGGCCGCGCCCGTGGTCGAGGAGGAGGCTCCGGCCGCTCCGGCTCCGCGTGCCCGTCGCCGTGCGACCCGCGCCGTCGCCGCCCCGGAGGCTGCCCCGGTCGCCGAGGCCGCCCCGGCCGAGCCCGTGGCCGAGGAGGCCGAGGAGACCCCGGCCGCTCCGGCTCCGCGTGCCCGTCGCCGTGCCACCCGCGCCGTCGCCGCCCCGGTCGCCGAGGCCGCCCCGGCTCCGGCCGCCGAGGCTCCGGTGGCCGAGGCCGCGCCCGTGGTCGAGGAGGAGGCTCCGGCCGCTCCGGCCCCGCGTGCCCGTCGCCGTGCGACCCGCGCCGTCGCCGCCCCGGCCGCCGCCGCCCCCGTCGAGGACGAGGCCCCCGCCGTGACCGAGGAGGCCCCCAAGGCCGCCGCCCGCGCCTTCACCGTGGCCGACGCCCTGGACTCCCCGAAGCGCGGCGGCCGCCGCCGCGCCACCCGTTCCACCGCACCGGCCGCCCCCGCGCAGCCCGCCGCCCAGCCCGCCGAGAGCGCCGAGCCCGCCGCCCCGGCCCGTGCCCGCCGCGCCGCGCGCCCCGCCGTGGCCGTCTTCCAGGCCCCGGTCTTCGCCGAGCCGATGTTCCAGACCCCCGAGACCGCGGCCATGGCCGCCGCGGCCGCCCGCGCCGCCGCCCCGGCCGAGGAGGTCGAGGAGGAGGAGACGGAGGCCCCGGCCGAGGTCGTCCAGACCTCCGCCCCGCAGCCCGCCGGCCGTCGCCGCCGTCGTGGGCGCGGCGCCGCCGAGGCCGCCCCGGCCGCCGAGTCCGCGCCGGTCTCCCTCCCCGAGGTACTCGCCGAGGAGGAGCCCGAGGCAGAGCTCGAAGAGGAGTCCGCCGAGTTCGAGGAGGGCGACGAGTCGGGCGAGCGTCCCTCGCGCCGTCGCCGTCGCGGTGGCCGTCGTCGCCGTCGTGGCGAGTCCGCCGACCTCGACGAGGCCGCCGAGGAAGAGGCCGAGGCCGAAGCCGAGGCCGCCGAGCAGGAGGCGGAGGGCGAAGAAGAGGCCGCCGAGTTCGACGAGGGCGAAGAGGCCCTCGGCTCCAGCTCCAGCCGTCGTCGCCGCCGTCGCCGTCGCCGCAGTGGCGAAACTGCCGAGGCCGTGGAAGCGGGCGAGGAGGACGGCGTACGCACCGTCGTCAAGGTCCGCGAGCCGCGCCCGGCCCGCGAGAAGGCCGAGCCGTCCGACGAGGTCCAGTCCATCAAGGGCTCGACCCGCCTGGAGGCGAAGAAGCAGCGCCGCCGCGAAGGCCGCGAGCAGGGCCGCCGCCGCGTCCCGATCATCACCGAGGCCGAGTTCCTGGCCCGCCGTGAGGCCGTCGAGCGCGTGATGGTCGTCCGCCAAGCCGGCGAGCGCACCCAGATCGGCGTCCTCGAGGACAACGTGCTCGTCGAGCACTACGTCAACAAGGAAGAGGCCACCTCGTACGTCGGCAACGTCTACCTGGGCAAGGTCCAGAACGTGCTGCCGTCCATGGAGGCCGCCTTCATCGACATCGGCAAGGGCCGCAACGCGGTCCTGTACGCCGGTGAGGTCAACTTCGAGGCGCTCGGCATGGCCAACGGGCCGCGCCGCATCGAGTCCGCCCTCAAGTCCGGCCAGTCGGTCCTGGTGCAGGTCACCAAGGACCCGATCGGCCACAAGGGCGCCCGCCTGACCAGCCAGGTCTCGCTGCCCGGCCGCTACCTGGTCTACGTGCCCGAGGGCTCGATGACCGGCATCAGCCGCAAGCTGCCCGACACCGAGCGCGCGCGTCTGAAGACCATCCTCAAGAAGATCGTCCCCGAGGACGCGGGCGTCATCGTGCGCACCGCCGCCGAGGGTGCGAGCGAGGACGAGCTGCGCCGCGACGTCGAGCGTCTGCAGGCCCAGTGGGAGGACATCCAGAAGAAGTCGAAGCAGATCTCGACCTCTTCGCCGAGCCTGCTGTACGGCGAGCCGGACATGACCGTCCGCGTCGTGCGCGACATCTTCAACGAGGACTTCTCGAAGGTCATCGTCAGCGGTGACGGCGCCTGGGAGACCATCCACGGCTACGTGAACCACGTGGCCCCGGACCTGACCGACCGGCTGTCCCGCTGGACCTCCGAGGTCGACGTCTTCGCGACGTACCGGATCGACGAGCAGCTCGCCAAGGCGCTCGACCGCAAGGTCTGGCTGCCCTCGGGCGGCTCGCTCGTGATCGACAAGACCGAAGCGATGATCGTCATCGACGTCAACACCGGCAAGTTCACCGGTCAGGGCGGCAACCTCGAAGAGACCGTCACCAGGAACAACCTGGAGGCGGCCGAGGAGATCGTGCGCCAGCTGCGGCTGCGCGACCTGGGCGGCATCGTCGTCGTCGACTTCATCGACATGGTCCTGGAGTCCAACCGCGACCTGGTCCTGCGGCGCATGCTGGAGTGCCTGGGCCGTGACCGCACCAAGCACCAGGTGGCCGAGGTCACCTCGCTGGGCCTGGTCCAGATGACCCGCAAGCGGGTGGGCCAGGGTCTGCTGGAGTCCTTCTCCGAGACCTGCGTCCACTGCAACGGCCGCGGTGTCATCGTGCACATGGAGCAGCCGACCGCGATCGGCGGCGGCGGCAACGGCAAGCGTTCCAAGCGCCGCGGCGGCAAGGCGGAGTTCGACCAGCACGACCACGAGGTCGAGACGGTCGAGGTGGAGTTCGAGTCCGAGGCCGAGGTGGCCGCCGAGGCCGCCGCGCCGCAGGCGCTGCCCGAGCCCGAGTTCGTCGCGGACGAGGAGCTGTACAGCAGCCCCGCCGAGGCGGAGGCCGCGGCGGGCCTGAGCGGCCGCCGCAACCGTCGCCGTGCCACCCGCAAGGCGACCGCTCCGGCGGGCGCCCCGCGCGGTGCGACCGCTCCGGCGCAGGCACCGGCCCCCGTGGCCGAGATCGTCGCCGAGCCGGTCGCCGAGCCGGCCGACACGGTCCTGGAGCCGGCCGCCGAGGTCGTCGCCGAGGCCGTGGAGGCCGCGGAGACGGTCGAGGCGGCGCCGGTCGAGGCCGCGCCCGTCGAGGAGGCCCCCAAGGGCCGTACCCGTCGCCGTGCGACCCGTAAGGCCACCGCCCCGGCGGGTGCCCCGGCCCCCGCGGCCGAGGTGGCCCCGGAGCCGGTCGTCGTGGCGGAGCCCGAGCCGGTCGTCGCCGAGCCCGAGCCCGAGCCGGTCGTCGCCGTGGCCGAGGAGGCCCCGGTGGCGGAGGCCGCTCCGGCCCGTCCGCGCCGCCGTGCCACCCGTAAGGCCACCGCACCCGCCGGTTCCCCGGCAGGCGCGGCGGAGGCCGCCGTGGTGGTCGTGGAGGCCCCGGTGAGCGAGCCGGAGCCGGAGCCGCAGGCCCCGGCCGAGGCCGAGGCCGAGGAGGCCGCTCCGGCCAAGAAGGCCGCCAGGAAGGCTCCGGCCAAGAAGGCGACCGCGGCGAAGAAGGCCACCACCGCCAAGAAGGCGACGGCGGCCAAGAAGACCGTGGCCAAGAAGGCGGCCACGACCAAGAAGACCGCGACGAAGCGGGCGACGAAGAAGACCGCGGCGGCCGAGCAGCAGACGCTGCCCTCCGTCTCGGCTCCGACCGAAGCCTGACGCGTCCGAGGAAGAGCAGCATGACCGTGGGCCCTGCCGCGAGGCGGGGCCCACGGCCGTGCGGGGCCCGGTTTGACCCCTTGGAACCGGCCCCGTAACCTAGACCGTCGGCGTGTCTTGAACGATTAGCGTTCAGCGCGCGCCGCGCTCCTGAGCACCTTCCTCCCGCTTCGTACGCGCAAGCGTCGACATGGGAGAGGCCGCTCGTCCATTCCGGATCAGAGTGGGCCCGTCGAAAGTCGGAGTCCGCCTGAGCGGCTGGCTTCAGGAGCATCCGCCCCGAGTGAGAGAGAGATCCGCGTGTACGCCATCGTGCGCAGCGGTGGTCGCCAGCACAAGGTTGCTGTCGGCGACATCGTTGAGGTTGACAAGATTTCCACTGCCAAGGTTGGCGACACGGTCGAGCTCTCGACCCTGCTCGTTGTCGACGGCGACGCCGTGACCAGCGACCCGTGGGTCCTGGCCGGCATCAAGGTCACGGCTGAGATCGTGGACCACCACAAGGGCGCCAAGATCGACATCCTGCGCTACAAGAACAAGACCGGCTACCGCCGTCGCCAGGGTCACCGCCAGCAGTACACGGCGATCAAGGTCACCGGTATCCCCGCGGCTGCGAAGTAAGAGGGACTGAGACATGGCACACAAGAAGGGCGCATCGTCCACCCGGAACGGGCGCGACTCCAATGCCCAGCGGCTCGGCGTGAAGCGCTTCGGCGGTCAGGTCGTCTCCGCTGGTGAGATCCTCGTCCGCCAGCGCGGCACCCACTTCCACCCGGGTTCGGGTGTCGGTCGCGGTGGCGACGACACGCTGTTCGCGCTGCAGGCCGGTGCCGTCGAGTTCGGCACGCACCGTGGCCGCAAGGTCGTCAACATCGTTCCGGCCGCCTGATCCAGCTTCTGCTGATCAAGCGTTCGTAACTTCCCGAGGGCGGATCTCAGCTCTTTCCGGCGCAAGCCGGGAAGAGAGGTCCGCCCTCGGCGTGTTGGTACGTACAGACGTTTATTGGGCGGCAAGGCCTGCCCGGGACATTCCCGCATGTAACTGGAGGAACAACCATGACCACCTTCGTGGACCGCGTCGAGCTGCATGTCGCCGCGGGTAACGGAGGCCACGGCTGCGCCTCCGTTCACCGGGAGAAGTTCAAGCCGCTCGGCGGCCCCGACGGCGGCAACGGCGGCCGTGGCGGCGACGTCATCCTGGTGGTGGAGCAGGCGATCACCACCCTGCTGGACTACCACCACAGCCCCCACCGCAAGGCCACCAACGGCAAGCCCGGCGAGGGCGGCAACCGCTCCGGCAAGGACGGCCAGGACCTGGTCCTGCCCGTGCCGGACGGCACCGTCGTCCTCGACAAGGAGGGCAACGTCCTCGCCGACCTCGTCGGCCAGGGCACCACCTACGTCGCCGCCGAGGGCGGCCGCGGCGGCCTCGGCAACGCCGCGCTCTCCTCCGCCCGCCGCAAGGCCCCCGGCTTCGCGCTCCTCGGCGTCCCCGGCACCACCGGCGACATCGTCCTGGAGCTCAAGACCGTCGCCGACGTGGCGCTTGTCGGCTTCCCGAGCGCCGGCAAGTCCTCCCTGATCTCGGTGCTCTCCTCCGCCAAGCCGAAGATCGCGGACTACCCCTTCACCACCCTCGTCCCGAACCTGGGCGTGGTCACGGCCGGCTCGACCGTCTACACGATCGCCGACGTCCCGGGCCTGATCCCCGGTGCCAGCCAGGGCCGTGGCCTGGGTCTGGAGTTCCTGCGCCACGTCGAGCGCTGCTCGGTCCTCGTGCACGTCCTGGACACCGCCACGCTGGAGTCCGACCGCGACCCGATCGCCGACCTCGACGTCATCGAGGAGGAGCTCAAGCTCTACGGCGGCGGCCTGGAGAAGCGCCCGCGCCTCGTCGTCCTGAACAAGGTCGACATCCCGGACGGCCAGGAGCTCGCCGACATGGTCCGCCCCGACCTCGAGGCGCGCGGCTACAAGGTCTTCGAGGTCTCCGCGGTCGCCCGTACGGGCCTGAAGGAGCTCTCCTACTTCCTCGCCGAGGTCATCGCCAAGGCCCGCGCCCGCAAGCCGAAGGAGGAGGCGACCCGCATCGTCATCCGCCCGAAGGCCGTGGACGACGCCGGCTTCACCGTCACCTACGACGAGGCCGAGGACGTCTACAACGTGCGCGGCGAGAAGCCCGAGCGCTGGGTCCGCCAGACCGACTTCAACAACGACGAGGCCGTGGGCTACCTCGCCGACCGCCTCAACCGCCTCGGCGTCGAGGACGCGCTGAGGAAGGCCGGCGCCCGTGCCGGCGACGGCGTGGCCATCGGCTCCGACGAGAACGCGGTCGTCTTCGACTGGGAGCCGACCATGATGGCCGGCGCCGAGATGCTGGGCCGCCGCGGCGAGGACCACCGCATGGAGGCTCCGCGCCCGGCCACGCAGCGCCGCAAGGAGAAGGAAGCCAAGCGCGGCGACTCGGCGCAGCAGGAGTACGACGAGTTCCGGCCGTTCTAGTCCCGTTCCCCCGCAGGGCACCCGGGCGGCATTGAAGGCGTCTTTACGCGGGTCGCCTAGGATCCTTCGGGTGAACAGCACCAACCTCCCCACCGTTTCCGTCGTGGTGATCGCGTACAACGACGCCGGGCTCGTGGGCGAGGCCGTCTCCTCGGCACTCGCCCAGGGCCCGGTGGTCGCCGAGGTCATCGCCGTGAACGACGCCTCGTCCGACGGCACCGCGCGGGTGCTGGACGAGCTGGCCGCCGTACACCCCCGCCTCAAGGTCGTGCACCGCACGGAGAACAGCGGAGGGTGCGGCACCCCGCGCAACGACGGGATCGCCGTGGCGACCTCCCCGTACGTCCTCTTCCTCGACAGCGACGACGTCCTGCCGACGGGCGCGGCCGAGGCCCTGGTGCGCGCCGCGGAGGAGCACCGCGCCCAGGTCACCGTCGGCGCCGCCGTGCGGCGCGAGCTGCCCCAGCGCCACGACGTGCCGTGGATGCCGGGGCTCTACACCCCCGGCGACGTCATCGAGCGGCCGGCGGACCGCCCGGAGCTGGTCCGCGACACCCTCTGCGTCAACAAGCTGTACGACCGCGCCTTCCTGGAGAAGCACGGCCTGCGCTTCCCCGACGGCCGGTTCGTCTACGAGGACTTCGCTTTCACCGCCCGGGTCCTGGCCGCCGCCCCGCGGATCGCCGTCATCGGCGACCTCGTCTACGTCTGGCACGTGCGCCGCAGCGCAGCCCAGGTGTCGATCTCCCTGGACCGCAAGGACGTCTCGAACTGGCGCTCCCGCATCGAGGCCCACCGCACGGCCTCCAGGACCCTGGCCGCCGCCTCCCCGGTGCTGGGCAGCGCCTGCCAGGTGAAGTTCCTGGAGTACGACCTGCGCATGTACCTGCGCGAGCTCGGCAGGGACCCCGAGTACCAGGCCGCCTGGTGGACGCTGACCCGCGAGTACCTCGACACCTTCGCCGAGGCCGACATCGCGTCCGCCGCGGCCCACGCCCGCTGGATCGTCGCGTTGCTGCGCGCCACCGCGACCCCGCCCGCCGACGTCGAGCGGCTCACCCGGCTGGCCGCGGAGCCGCCGCGGCTGCTGCCCCCGTACGCGGCCGCCGCTGACGGGACGCCGGTGTGGAGCGAGGCGCTCCCGGTCGAGCTCGACGGCCTGGCCACGCTGCCGACGGCCGGGCTGCCCGTCACCGTCGACGCCGAGCCGGCCGGCCGGGGTACCGTCCGGATCCATGTGCACGACCTGTACGGGCGCCTCGCCGAGGCCGGTCCGCGCACCGCGCAGCTGCGCTTCCTGCCACGGGCCGGGGGCGAGCCGGTCCTCGCCCAGCCGGTGGAGCTGCGCCCCGACCGCAACGGCGGCTGGGTCGCGCTGCTGCCCTTCCGCCTCGCCGACCTGGCCGCCACCGGCCGCCGGCAGGGGCTGCGCCGGATGCAGGCGTGGAACGTCGGGGTGGGCGTGCAGTGCGCCGACGGCACCTCCGTCTTCACCTCCCTGCGCCCCCGGGGCCGACTGCTCCGCCGCCGGGCGCTGCCCAGCAGCCGGTACGGTGTGCTGCTGGCGCAGCCGTACCGCACGGGGGCCGGCGCCCTCGCGCTGCGCCTGGCGCCCGGCGCCGAGGGCGCGCTGTACCTCGTACGCAACCGTCTCCACCGGGCCCGGGCAGGCCGCGGGACGGACTGAAGGCCCTCTTTTCACACCGAAGTCGGACAGGACCAGGGAGATACACATGACGTTTCTGATCACCGGTGGCGCCGGATACATCGGCGCGCACGTCGTCCGGGCGATGCTGCTCGCGGGTGAGAAGGTGGTCGTCCTCGACGACCTCTCCACGGGCAACGAGGATCGCGTCCCCGAGGGCGTACCGCTGGTGGTCGGCTCGGTCCTGGACCGGCTGATCCTGGAGAAGACCTTCCGCGAGCACAAGATCACCGGCGTGGTGCACCTCGCGGGCAAGAAGCAGGTCGGCGAGTCCGTCGAGAAGCCGCTGTACTACTACCACGAGAACGTGCAGGGCCTGACGGTCCTGCTCCAGGCCGTGGCCGAGGCGGGCATCCGCAACGTCCTCTTCTCCTCCTCCGCCTCCGTCTACGGCATGCCCGACGTGGACCTGGTCACCGAGGACACCCGGTGCGCGCCGCTGAGCCCGTACGGCGAGACCAAGCTGGCCGGCGAGTGGCTGATCCGCGCCGCCGGCAAGGCGCACGGCATCGCCACCGCCTGCCTGCGCTACTTCAACGTGGCGGGCGCCGCGACCCCCGAGCTCGCCGACACCGGCGTCTTCAACCTGGTCCCGATGGTCTTCGAGCGCTACGACGCGGGCCAGGGCGCCAAGATCTTCGGCAACGACTACCCGACCCCGGACGGCACCTGCATCCGCGACTACATCCACGTCGAGGACCTCGCGGAGGCCCACGTGGCGGCGGCCCGCAAGCTCGCCGAGTGGGCGGCGGCCGGGGAGTACAAGGACCTCACCGTCAACATCGGGCGCGGCGAGGGCGTCTCGGTCGCCGAGATGGTCGAGCTCCTGAACACCCACACCGGGCACGACATCCCGCCCGTGATCGTCCCGCGCCGCGCGGGCGACCCGGCGAAGGTCGTGGCCTCGGCCGACAAGATCACCGCCGAGCTGGGCTGGAAGGCCCGGCACGACGTCCGCGAGATGGTCACCTCCGCGTGGGCCGGCTGGGAAGCCAACAAGGCCGCTCACAAGGCCGGGCACAAGGACGTTCACAAGCCCTGATCGTGGGCGGCCCACGACGAAGCCGCCCGCCCCGGAGGTGTCCGGGGCGGGCGGCTTCGTCGTGACCGTGGGGTGTTCAGCGCTCCAGGAAGGAGAACAGGGCTTCCCACCGGTCGGTGATCTCGGCGCTGGAGTACCGCTTGACCGACTGGAAGGCGGCGTCGCCGAGCCGGTCGCGCAGCTCGCGGTCCGACATCAGCGCGTCCAGGTGCCCGGCCAGCTCCATCGTGTTGCCCAGCCGGGCCAGCAGCCCGTCCTCGCCGTGCTCGACGATCTCCCGTACGCCCGGCGCACAGTCGAAGGCGGCCACCGGCACGCCCGCCGCCATCGCCTCCAGCAGCGTGATCGGGAAGCCCTCGGCCCGCGAGGCCTGCGCGAAGACCGAGGCCCCGCGCAGCGCGCCCAGCACGTCGTCGGTGCTGCCCATCCACTCCACGGAGTCGTCCAGCCCCAGCGAGGTGCAGTGCGCCCGCAGTGTCGGTTCCTCCAGCCCCGCCCCGTAGATCCGCAGTACCCAATCGGGGTGGTGCGGGGCGGCGTCGGCCCACGCGTCGAGCAGCAGGTCCACGCCCTTCTCGAAGGCGAGGCGGCCGACGCTCGCGACCACCTTCTCCGTGCGCGGGGCGGGGGAGTCCGGCATGAAGGGCAGCGGGTTCGGCATGCTCCCGACGTTCTCCATGCCCGCCCGGATCCACAGGTCCGCGTCCTCGGCCGTCAGCACCAGCAGCCGGTCGACCTCGCGGTAGTGGCGGCGGACCCGCTCACCGCGGGTGGACTTCTGGCTGGCCTGGAAGGACTCGTGGCTCATGCCGATGACGCTGAACCCCTTGGTGTCGGCGAGCGCCACCCACTCCATCGCCCAGACCTGGGTGACGATCACGACGCCGCCCGGGCGCGCGGTGCGCAGCAGCTCGCTCAGCTGCTCCGCCTTGGCCCGCATGCCCGCCCGCCGGGCCGCCTGGCGGCGCCGCTCGGGCGCGTTCAGCCGGCCCTTGATCCCGTGCAGCCGGCGCGCGGCCGGCGGGTGGGCGTCGTACAGCGTGGTCATCTCGTACGGCAGGTCCTGCGGGAGCTTCTGCCGGATCTCCTCGGCGACCGGGGCGATGCCGACGATGTGCACCCTGTGCCCGCGCTCGGTGAACAGCCGGGCCATCTGGTGCGACCAGGTGGTCACGCCGCCGAGCTCGTCGACGTTGTTGGAGACGAGGAAGATGTCACGGCCGCCCGGGGTGGCGGTCTGCTGGCTCACTTGCCGCTCCTGGTGAAGAACTTCTCGACGATCTGGCGGGCCGCGTCCCCGCGGTCGTACTCGCCGAATTCGGTGAGGAAGCGCTGTCGCGCCTCCGCGTACTTGGCGTCCGCCTCCTCGAAGGCGGCGAGGGCCTGCAGGAGTTCGTCCGCCGTCGCCACCACCGGGCCCGGGGCCTTCTCCTTCAGGTCGAAGTACGTACCGCGGATGTCGTTGGCGTACTTCTCGTAGTCGTACGCGAAGAACACCATCGGCCGGTCCAGGACCGCGTAGTCGAACATCACGGACGAGTAGTCGGTGATCAGTCCGTCGGCGAGGGCCAGCAGCGGGGTGATGTCGTGGTGCCGGGACACGTCGATGACCCGGCCCGCCACCGACGGCGGCAGCGAGACGCTGTTGAGGTAGTGGGTCCGCACCAGCAGCGTGAAGCGGTCGCCGAGCCGGTCGGCGAACTCCTCCACGTCGAACGGGAAGCTGAACCCCTCGATCGCGCCGTCGGCGCCGGCCCGGAAGGTCGGCGCGTACAGCAGCACCTTCTTGTCCGGGTCGATGCCGAGCTCGGCCGCCAGGGGGCCGCGTACCCGCTCACCGCTGTCCGCCTCGGCGCGCTGCGCCTCGACGAGGGCGTCGTTGCGCGGGTAGCCGGTGCGCAGCAGCACCTCGTCGCGCAGCCGGAAGCCCTTGGCCAGGGTGCGGGTGTCGTGCTCGGACCGGATCAGGAAGTGGTCGAAGCGGTCGACGGCCGCCTGGAAGCGCTTCTGGCCCACGCGGCCCTGCGCCTTGGTGCGGGGCTCGTGGAAGCCCATCCGCTTGAGCGCGGAGCCGTGCCAGGTCTGGATGTACGTGGTTCCAGGGCGCTTGGCGAGGGCCAGCGGGAAGCCCTGGTTGTCGACCCAGTACTCGGCCTGGGCCAGGGCGCGCAGGTACGGCCAGCTCCAGCGCCGCACCAGGGTGGCCTCCTTGGGGAAGCCGGTGGGCTTGGCACCCGCGTACGACCAGATCGCCTCGAACGGGGCGCCCTGGCGGACCAGCTCCTCGTAGATCGCCTTCGGGCTGTCGCTGTACTGCTTGCCCATGTGGCTCTCGAAGACGACCGTGCCCTTCTTGATCGGCAGCTTCGAGAAGACCTCGTGGTACAGCTTCACCTTCTGCTCGCCGGAGCCCATGCTCCGGCGGACCCGCAGGGCCTTTCGCAGGCCCCGCTTGACCACGCCCGCCGTCTTGCCCTGTATGGCGTTGTTGATCAGGCTCTGGGTGCGGACGGCGGCGGCGCTCTCGGCGGTCAGGACGTAGGAGAGGTTGCCCTTCTTGGTGACCTCCGGCTCGAAGCGGTCGGAGACCAGCCGGGTCAGCCGGGGCCGCACGCGCAGGCGGGCCGCCGACTCCAGGTCGACACCGCCGACCGAGACCCGGGTGGTGACCCGGTCGCTCCCGGCGGTCAGCTTCAGCCGGACGTCCCAGACGGCGTCGATGATTCCGAGGGGGCGGACGGTGCTGCCGACGTCGGCGGTACCGGTCCACTCGATCGTGTCACCGGCGTGGCGCACGGTTGTCACCGGGAAGCTGAACGAACGCACGCCGATCTGCCGGCGGGCCCGGAATTCGAGCGAGGCCTTCAGTTCCGCGTCGGCCGTGATGCGGCCCAGCGGGTTCACGACGGCGCCGGACAGTGTGACGGTGCCGCGCCCGTCGTCCTCGTACGAGGTCAGGCGGTTGCCCAGCTGGAGGGAGGCGAGCGGGGCGGTGTGGAAGCCCTGCTCGGTGACGTCCAGTATCCGGCGGGCCTCGGCGTCATCGAGGTGCTGCCCGCACCAGTAGACGCGCCCGTCGCGCTCCGCGAGGGAGGAGGAGAGCCGGCCCTTGTTGGTCATGGCGTCGGCGGCCGGGAGCAGGTTGTCCCAGTCCTCCTTGCCGAGCAGGTAGGCGCAGATGGCCTGGAGGTAGGTGACGTTCTCGTACGCCGCCGGGTCGATGCCCGCGAGGTAGCCGTTGGCGAGGCGGGCGAACTCCTGGCGGTACGCGTCGCTCAGCAGCGGCAGGTCGCGCAGGTGCAGGACCAGGTCGTGCTTGAGGAACTTGGCGTCCTTCGCGGACTTGATCTCCGTGTAACCCTTGGCCGCGAGCAGCTGGTCGACGCGGCGGTGGATCTCCATCCGGTGGACGAAGTTCGCGATCTCGTGGCGCCGGTTGCTGATCGACTTCGCCGCGGCCTTCTCGACCACGTTCCAGAAGTAGACGCGGTTCGGGATCAGCGTGATACGGCGGGCGGCCACGTACGCCTGGGCGGAGAACAGCAGGTCCTCGTAGTGGATGCCGACCGGGAACTCCAGGCCCTGCTCCAGGAGGAACGCGCGCCTGTAGCACTTGTTCGTGGAGAGGGTGTCGTAGACCAGCAGGTCGGGGAAGTCGGTGATCGACTCCAGCGTGCGGGTGCGGGAGTAGATCCAGGGGTACCACTCGGTGGTCTTGCCCCACCGGTTGTCGAGGTGCACGCGTACGCACATGCCCGATACCAGGTCGGAGCCGGTCCGCTCGGCGGCGTCCAGCATGTTCCGGCAGGCGTTGCGCTCCAGTACGTCGTCGCTGTCAAGGAACATGACGTACTTGCCGGTGGCCTGCTGGATGCCGTGGTTGCGGGGCGCGCCGCAGCCGCCGCTGTTCTCCGGCAGCCGGAAGGCGCGGACCCTCCCCGGGTGCGCGGACTCCAGTTCCTGGGCGACCGCGTACGAGCGGTCCTTGCTGCAGTCGTCGACGATCACGACTTCGACCCCGTGCAGGGTCTGGTCCAAAACCGACTGGACTGCTGTCGACAGACGCTCTGCGTCGTTGTAGACGATGACGACCACGGAGACGTCGGGCACGTGCACCTCGATCCCTTCGTTTCGTTGCGTTTCGTTCAGCTCATTCCGCTTATCTCGTCCACGCTACCGCGTGCCGCCCTCGACTCCGGCAGGCCCACTCTCGCCGTGCATACTTCTAAGGAAGAGGTGAGTGGCGGGTCCGGCGCCGACAATCACCCGTTCGGACCCAGCAGGAAGTGTTCATGACGAAGCTGTCCGTAGTTGTCCCTTGCTACAACGAAGAGGCCGTCATCGACAGCTTCGACGTCGAGATCCGCAGGGTCCTGGACGCCCTGCCCGTCGAGTACGAGGTCTGCTACGTCGATGACGGCAGCCGCGACGGCACGCTGGACAAGCTGCGCAAGATCGCCGCCGAGCACGGGCAGGAGACCCGGTACGTCTCCTTCAGCCGCAACTTCGGCAAGGAGGCCGGCATGCTCGCCGGCCTGCGCGAGGCCACCGGCGACGCCGTCGTGATCATGGACGCGGACCTGCAGCACCCGCCGGAACTCATCGCGACCATGCTCGACCTCTACCGGCAGGGTCACGACCAGATCATCGCCCGCCGCACGCGCGAGGGCGACAAGAAGCTCCGCTCAGCGCTCAGCCGTCTGTACTACCGCGGCGTGAACCGCTGGGTCGACGTCGAGCTCGCCGACGGGGTCGGCGACTTCCGCATGCTCTCGCGCCCGGCCGTGGACGCCCTGCTCTCGCTGCCGGAGTACAACCGCTTCTCCAAGGGCCTGTTCTCCTGGATCGGCTTCGACACGGTCCACTTCGACTACCGGAACGCGCAGCGCGAGGCCGGCGAGACGAAGTGGAAGTTCGGCTCCCTGCTCAACTACGGCATGGACGGCCTGATCTCCTTCAACAACAGGCCGCTGCGGATCGGGATCTGGCTCGGCGTGTCGCTGGTCGCGCTGACCGGCCTGTACGCCCTGTGGATCACGATCATGGCGATGACCCACGGTGTCGATTCGCCCGGCTACGTCACCCTGGTCGCGATGATCGCCGGTATCGGCGGCGTGCAGATGATCATGCTGGGCCTGATCGGCGAGTACATCGGCCGCATCTACTACGAGACCAAGCGCCGCCCGCACTTCCTGGTGAAGGAAGCACACGGCGCCGACCCGCTCCCGCGCACCGCCCGGGCGCCGCGAGCGGCGGAGCCCACGATCTCGGAGCGCAGCACGCGATGAGCCGCAAGGACCAGCTCGGCCAGGTCGTCCGCTTCGCCCTCGTGGGCGGGGTCAACACCGCCACCTTCTTCGGCATCTACCTGCTCCTGCACCCGTGGATGCCGTACTTCGCCGCCTACTCCCTCGCCTTCGTGCTGGCGATGGTCGGCTCGTTCTTCATGAACACCTACTTCACCTACCGGACCCGGCCCACGTGGAAGAAGTTCCTCCTCTTCCCGCTGACCAACGTCACGAACTACGTCATCCAGTCGGCGGGTCTCTACGCCCTGGTGACCTGGGCCGGGATGGACACCCGGATCGCCCCGCTGGTCGCGGCGGTCGTGGCCATCCCGTTCACCTTCCTGCTCTCCCGCAAGATCCTCGTCCCGGGCGCCGCCCGGGCCGCTGAGCCGGAACAGACCAGGACCTCGTCCACGGTCTGAAACCCCCGAGCGGCCGCTGTCCGCCACCCCGTAGATTGAGGTGGCAGGCATTTCGGCAAGGGGCAAGGGGACAGACGTGTCAGCGGCTAGGCAAGGTGTCGTGGACGCCCGCAGGATCGTGGTCAAGGTCGGCTCCTCCTCCCTGACCACCGCGGCCGGCGGACTCGACGCCGACCGGGTGGACGCGCTGGTGGACGTCCTGGCCAAGGCCCGCAGCGGCGGGGAGAAGGAGATCGTCCTCGTCTCCAGCGGAGCCATCGCCGCCGGACTCTCCCCGCTCGGCCTGCGCCGACGCCCCAAGGACCTGGCCCGGCAGCAGGCCGCCGCCAGCGTCGGCCAGGGACTGCTCGTCGCCCGGTACACCGCCTCCTTCGCCCGCTACGGCGTCCGCGTCGGCCAGGTGCTCCTCACCACCGACGACACCAGCCGCCGCGCCCACTACCGCAACGCGTACCGCACCCTGGACCAGCTCCTGGCGATGGGGGCCCTCCCCGTCGTCAACGAGAACGACACCGTCGCCACGGACGAGATCCGCTTCGGCGACAACGACCGCCTGGCGGCCCTGGTCGCCCACCTCGTCCGCGCGGACCTCCTCGTCCTGCTCTCCGACGTGGACGGCCTCTACGACGGCGACCCGTCGCTGCCCGGCACCACCCGCATCGAGGAGGTCCGCGGCCCGCAGGACATCGCGCACGTCACCATCGGCAGCGCGGGCAAGGCGGGCGTGGGCACCGGCGGCATGGTCACCAAGGTCGAGGCGGCGCGGATCGCGGCGGCCGCCGGGATCCCGGTCGTGCTGACCTCCGCGAGCCAGGCCGCGGACGCCCTCGCCGGCGGGGGTACGGGCACGTTCTTCCACTCCACCGGGCGGCGCTCGGCGGACCGGCTGCTCTGGCTCCAGCACGCGTCGACCCCGCAGGGTCACCTCGTACTCGACGACGGGGCGGTGCGCGCGGTCACGGAGCGCGGGAGCTCGCTGCTGCCGGCGGGCATCGCGGCGGTCGAGGGCGACTTCGTCGCCGGGGACCCCGTCGAACTGCGGGCCACCGACGGCCGGGCGGTCGCCAGGGGTCTGGTCAACTTCGACGCCAAGGAGCTCCCGCAGCTCCTCGGCCGCTCCACCCGAGAGCTCGCGCGGGAACTGGGACCCGCGTACGAACGAGAGGTCGTCCACCGGGACGATCTGGTCCTGCTCCAGGGCTGAGGTTAGGTAAAACCGCCGCACGGTGGCCCGTGGACTGGTCAACTGTGAGGGGCGGGCGGACACGCGCGGCGGAGACAGGAGGCGACTGGTGAGGCGAGCGCTGACCAGCGTCGGGCCGGGGGACGGTGACGGCGGCGAAGAGGGACGGGAAGAGGGAGGGGACGACCGGGCCGCGGACTCGCGCCTGTGGCACGTGACCCTGAGCGTCTCCGGCAAACCGGCGCCGCTGTCCGAGGTCCGGCGGGGGCTGGAACAACTGGCCCACGACCACCCCTTCCTGCTGACCAGCCGGTACGCCGACGACCATGCGGAGATCCGCTACTGGGAGGAGGCGCGCGACCTCCACGACGCGGCGGCCGTGGCCCTGCGCCTGTGGGGCGAACACCGCTCCTCGGCGCAGCTCCCGCCCTGGGAGATCGTCGGCCTGGAGGTCATCGACCGCGCCACCTACCACCAGCGGGTGGCCGAAGGCTACGGGCCACCCCCGGCCCACCCCGTGGGAGTGCACCCCTATTGACCGCGTACTGACCGCTTGACCGCGTACTGACCGCGTCGCTCGCACCGCTGCGGCCCCGCGCAGCGGCAGGCCGCGAGGCCGTCTCGCGGGGTGAAACCCCGTCGGCACGGCCACGGCCGGGGATTACCCTGGGCGGCATGACCTCGCTCGATGCCGCCACCTCGCCCGTCCTCGCAACGGCCCGCGCCGCCCGTACGGCCGCCGCCGCCATCGCTCCCCTCCCGCGGTCCGCCAAGGACACGGCCCTGCTGGCGATCGCCGACGCGCTGGAGGCCCGTACGGCCGAGATCATCGAGGCCAACGCCGTCGACACCGACAAGGCCCGTGCCGCCGGCACCAGTGAGACCGTCATCGACCGTCTCACCCTCACCCCCGAGCGGGTCGCCGCCATCGCCTCCGACGTACGGGACGTCGCCGCCCTCCCCGACCCCGTCGGCGAGGTCGTCCGCGGCAGCACCCTCCCCAACGGCATCGACCTCCGTCAGATCCGCGTCCCGCTCGGTGTCGTCGGCATCATCTACGAGGCGCGCCCCAACGTCACCGTCGACGCCGCCGCCCTCTGCCTCAAGTCCGGCAACGCGGTCCTCCTGCGCGGCTCCTCCTCCGCCTACGCCTCCAACACCGCCCTCGTCGCCATCCTGCGCGACGCCGCCCTGAGCGCAGGCCTGCCCGCCGACGCGATCCAGCTCGTCCCCGGCGAGTCCCGCGACTCCGTCCGCGAGCTGATGCGCGCCCGCGGCCTCGTCGACGTGCTCATCCCGCGCGGCGGAGCCTCCCTCATCAAGACCGTGGTCGAGGAGTCCACCGTCCCGGTCATCGAGACCGGTACCGGCAACTGCCACGTCTACGTCGACGCCCAGGCCGACCTGGACATGGCCGTGGACATCCTCGTCAACTCCAAGGCCCAGCGGCCCTCCGTCTGCAATTCGGCCGAGACCCTCCTCGTGCACCGCGACATCGCCGACGCCTTCCTGCCGCGCGCTCTCGACGCCCTCGCCGACGCCGGCGTGACCGTCCACGGCGACGCCCGGGTGCTCGCCGCCGCCGAGGGCACCAAGGCCACCGCCCTGCCCGCCACGGACGAGGACTGGGCCGCCGAGTACCTCTCCTACGACATCGCCGCCGGTGTCGTGGACTCCCTCGACGACGCCGTCGCCCACATCCGCCGCTGGACCTCCGGCCACACCGAGGCCATCGTCACCACCTCGCAGGCGGCCGCCCGGCGCTTCACTCAGCTGGTCGACTCGACGACGGTTGCCGTGAACGCGTCCACCCGGTTCACGGACGGTGGCCAGTTCGGTTTCGGCGCCGAGATCGGCATCTCGACGCAGAAGCTGCACGCCCGGGGCCCGATGGGCCTGCCCGAGCTGACCTCCACCAAGTACATCGTCACCGGCGACGGTCACATCCGGTAATCGAGGGCTGAACACGGTGTGGCCGGATTTCGGCGTACACCCTGCCCAAAGCAGCCCCCCAGGTCTACCCTGGTCCTGTGCCGGACGACGTGGGGGGCAAGCCGTTCCCGGACGACGGGGAGCCCGACGACGACCGCGGAGGCGCGGACAAGGACTTCGCCTCCGTGGTGTTCGACGAGGCCTTCGTCCGGAACGCCGAGATCCATGAACCGAGCGCCGCCGAGCGCCAGCGGGCGGCCGACCGGGCACGCGCGGAGGCCGAAGCCGCCCGCGCGGGCGCCGGCGGATGGACGGGCGACGACGACTACGACAGCTACGCATACGGCCACCCCGACGGGTACGGCTCCGACGGCGGCTGGGAGTACGAGCGAGGCAACGGCAGTGCCGGCGGTCCGTACGGGGCCTACGGCGGCAGTCTGCGCCCCTACCGCGGCCGCTCGCCGTGGCTGCGTCCCGTCGCCTGGGTGCTCGCCTTCGTGATGGGCCTCGGCATGGTCGCGCTCGCCTTCAGCGCCGTCTACCGCAGCGCTGCGGGCGAGACGGACCCCGCCCCGGCGCCCGCCAGCACCCCCCGGAAGGAAGTCACCGGCATCGGTGCGTTTACGTACCCCTCCGACCGCCAACCCTGAAGGTACGACCCCACTCGCTCACCCAGGAGCTGGGGGCTTCTCTGAAGCGGGGACAGCGGGGAGAAGCGATGGCCGTACCAGGAGATCCACCCAACGGCACCCCCGAGGGCATCGGCGGCGGTGACGACGACTTCCGGTCGGACGAATACCGCTCGGTGGTGTTCGACGAGGACTTCGTCCGGGCTGCCCGCCTTCAGGAGTACTCCGCGCAGGAACGCATGGGCGAGCACGCCCGGGCCGTCCGCAGCCGCTCCCTCTGGTCGACCGGCGGCTCCGGCTCCCGGACCAGTACCCCCGGCCGTGGTGCCCGGCAGGGCATGCTGCTCGTGCTGCTCATCGCCACGGCCTTCGCCGCCGCCGTCTACCTGGGGCTGCGCAACCCGTACGTGCCACCGCCCGGCGGTCCCGCCGAGCCGTTCAACAGCACCGTCGTCCCGCTCGCGCCCAGCTCCACCGTGCCCGGCGGGCGGCCCTCCGACCTGTACTCGAACAGCCCCGCCGCCGACTACCGCGTCGGGGCCGCCGGAATCACCCTGCCGGCCGTGCGCCGCACGCACCACTTCACCGACGCCCAGGTCGTCACCGCGCTGTCCATCGCCAAGGACTACCTGGTGCAGTCCTCGCTGGACCCCGACATCCTGGCCGGGACCGCCTCCCGGCCGGTGCGGGTCCTGCTCGACCCCGACCAGCTCGCCCAGTTCGACCGCAGCATGACCACGCCCTCCGGCGACGGCCGCCACGCGGCCACCGGCTGGCTGGTCCGCTTCGACCCGGGCACCGCCGTCGTGGCCGACTCCCGGGTCCGCGTGAACGGCATGCTCGCCTTCGAGGAGGTCACCCCCGACCTGCTGGAGGTCATCACCGACCACACTTTCGTGTACGCCGTACGCCCCACCACCGGAGCCCCGGCCGCGGCCGACGGCGCCTCGCTCTTCACGATCCGGCGCGAGCTGCGGCTGCGCTTCGACCGGGAGGACCTGGGCGCCCGGCGGGCGGAGCTGGTCTCGGCCTACGTGATGGCCGGACCGCAGGCATGCTCCAGCGACCCGGCCGCAGGCTTCCGCCCGCTCCTCGCCGGAGCCGGCCCGACCACGGTGGGTCCCGCCGCGAGCGACCCGTACGCCAGCGGCCGTCCGAGGCGCACGGCCGGACTGTGCGGCGTGCTCGCGCAGCCCGAGGGCCCCGTGGCGACCCCGGTCAGCCCTGCTCCGTAGCCCCGCCCTTGCCGTCCGGGCCACCGGCGGCACCCGTACCGGCGCCGTTGAACTTGTCGCGGAGCTTGCCGCCCAGGTCGCCCGCGCCACCCGCGATATCGCCCACCAGCTTCATCAGCGGATCCTTGCTGGTACGCACCGAGTCGGCGTAGTGCGCGGCGGACTGCCGGAAGGAATCGGTCACCGAGGTGTCCTTGTCCTCGTCCCGGCGCGGGTAGTGGCCGTCCATGATCCGCTGGAAGTCGCGGTTCTCCGACCACTTCTTCAGCTCGGCCGCCCGCACCGTGGTGAAGGGGTGCGTCCGGGGCAGCATGTTCAGGATCTTCAGCACGGAGTCGCGCAGATCGCCGCTCGCCTCGTACTCCTCGGCCTGGGCCAGGAAGGCGTCCACATTCATCTCATGGAGGTGGTTGCCGCCCGCGATCTTCATCAGCCCGCGCATCGAAGCCTGCACGTCCTGCCCCACCAGCAGTCCGGCCCGGTCTGCGGAGAGCTCGGACTTGCGGAACCACTCCCGCAGCGCGGTCACGATCGCGGTGATCGCCACATTGCCCAGCGGGATCCACGCCACCTTCAGCGCCAGATTCGTCAGGAACAGCAGGATCGTGCGGTACACGGAGTGCCCCGACAGCGCGTGGCCCACCTCGTGGCCCACCACCGCCCGCATCTCCTCCTCGTCGAGCAGCTCGACCAGGCCCGTCGTCACCACGATGATCGGCTCGTCCAGCCCGATGCACATGGCGTTCGGCTTCGGGTCCTGCTGCACGTACATCTGCGGGACCTTCTCCAGGTCCAGGATGTAACAGGCGTCGCGGAGCATCTCGTACAGGTGCGGGAACTGCGTCTCGCCCACCCGCACCGTGTCGGACAGGAACAGCAGCCGCAGACTGCGCTCCGGAAGCAGCCCGCTCAGGGCCTTGAACACCGTGTCGAAGCCGCTCAGCTTGCGCAGCGCGACCAGCGCCGAGCGGTCCGCCGGATGCTCGTACGCGCGTGAGGAGATGCCGGGAAACCTCCTGCGGTCCCGCGCCGGCACCTTCTCGAACCCTGTCTGCGCCATAGCGCCCTCCCCTGGATCGGCCTGACCGGACTTGCGTCTATCCTCTCCAACGCCTGAGTCGGCGTGAGCGTGCCCCAGGCCCCCGCATACGATGTGAGCGAAGTCTCCGCCCGCTCCCCGACTCGATAGGTACCTGCCTGATGAGCCTCTCCTCCACCGCCCACAACCTGGTCGTCCTCGCCTCGGAGGGGGCCGAGCAGCACGGCGGCAACCACGACAGCCTCAACCCCTACGTGACCGGCGGCGGCGCGTTCCTCATCCTGTGCCTGATGCTCTGGATCACCACCCGCCTGAACCGCGACCGCTAGGCCCGTGATTTAGCACTCTCGCCGAGGCCGCCGGTACCGCCGGGCCAGTAGGCTCTGCGCTCATGGGAGAGCAGGAGATGCCTACCGGTCCGGTCAAGCGCCGGCTCGGCGTGATGGGCGGTACATTCGACCCGATCCACCACGGACACCTGGTGGCCGCCAGCGAGGTGGCCGCCCTGTTCCACCTCGACGAAGTGGTGTTCGTGCCGACCGGCGAGCCGTGGCAGAAGTCGCAGCGGGCCGTGTCGCCCGCCGAGGACCGCTACCTGATGACGGTGATCGCCACCGCCTCGAACCCGCAGTTCTCGGTGAGCCGCATCGACATCGACCGCGGCGGGCCGACGTACACGATCGACACCCTGCGCGACCTGAAGGCGTTGAACGACGACGCCGACCTGTTCTTCATCACCGGCGCCGACGCGCTCGCCCAGATCCTGACCTGGCGGAACGCCGACGAGCTCTTCTCGCTCGCCCATTTCATCGGGGTCACCCGGCCGGGCCACGTGCTCACCGACGACGGGCTGCCCAAGGGAGGCGTCTCCCTCGTCGAGGTGCCCGCCCTGGCCATTTCGTCAACGGACTGCCGTGCTCGGGTCGCCAAGGGGGATCCTGTCTGGTACTTGGTGCCGGACGGCGTGGTGCGCTACATCGACAAGCGTGAGCTGTACCGGGGAGCCTGAGCTTCCGGAGAGAGGGGCCCCCGCGGTGAACGACCGACAGGAGCCGTACGACCCGTACGCCGCCCACGAGCAGCAGCTCATCGGCTACGACGCGTACGGGCGGCCGGTGTACAGCCAGGCGCCCGCGCAGCCCGCCCCCGAGTACGGGCAGCAGCAGTACGGCTACGACCAGGCCCAGGCCCAGGGTTACGGCCAGCAGCCGCAGCAGCAGTACTACGAACAGCCGGCCCACGATTACGGGCAGCAGCAGTACTCCCAGCCTCCCGCCGCCCCCGGCTACGGGTACGACACGCAGCAGACCCAGCAGTGGATCCCGCAGCAGATGACCCCGGCGCCGGAGGCCCAGCGGCCGCGGGCCCCGCAGGTCCCCGAACCGCGACGGCCCGAGCCCGAGCCCGAGCGCGAGCCCGAGCCCGAGCGCGAGGCGGGCCGGGACTACCGCACCGAGATGTTCGCCTTCATCGACCAGCCGGACGAGGACTCCGAGGACGTCATCGACTGGCTCAAGTTCACCGAGAGCCGGACCGAGCGCCGCGAGGAGGCCCGCCGCCGCGGCCGCAACCGGGTGGTGGCGCTGATCGTCGTCCTCGCCCTGTTCGTCGTCGGCGGCATGGGCTACCTCTGGTACGCGGGCAAGCTGCCCTTCCTCGACGCTCCCGGGCGCAGCAAGGCCCCCGCGGCCGCCGACGCCGGGGCACAGAAGCGCGACATGATCGTCGTCCACCTGCACAACACCAAGAAGGGCGGCACCTCCTCGGCGCTGCTCGTAGACAACGTCACCGCCAAGCAGGGCGCCACCGTCCTGCTGCCCAACACCCTCGGTGTCCCCGGCGCCGACGGGACCGCCACCGGCCTCGGCAAGGCCGTCGAGGCAGGCGGCCTCGGCACCCGCGAGGCACTCGACTCGGTGCTCGGCACGCACATCGGCGGCACCTGGCGCCTGGACACGCCCTTCCTGGAGAACCTGGTCGAGCTGGTCGGCGGGATCGAGGTCGACACCGACACCGCCGTCCCGGCCGACGACGCGGCCAAGGCCCCGGCCGTGGGCCAGGGCCAGAAGCAGAGCCTGAGCGGCCCGATGGCCGTCGCCTACGCCACGTACCGCGTCCAGGGCGAACCGGAAGCCAAGCAGCTGGAGCGCATGGGCAAGGTGCTGTACGCGGTCCTGCGCAAGGTCCCGAGCGACCCGAAGGCGGCCGCGCTCACGGTCGAGAGCATGGGCCAGATCCTCGACCCGGCCCTGAACGCGCAGACGCTCGGTGCCCTGCTGTCCCGGCTCGGCGCGCATGCCAAGGTGGGCGCGTACCGCACCGACGTCCTGGGGGTGAAGCCGGACGGCGGCCTGACGGACGACGCCACGAAGAAGGTCGTCAAGGAGGTCCTCGGCGGCTCCGTCAACTCGGCGCAGCCCGGCGCGACCCCGCGCGTCGGCCTCAAGGACGCGACCGGCGACGAGAAGACGCAGGTCGCGGCGCGGGCCGCGCTGCTCAACGGCGGCTACGACTTCGTCGACGGCGGCAAGGCGGACAAGACCGCGGCGGCGTCCCAGATCACGTACCAGGACGACGCCCAGCGAGACCGGGCGATCGAGGTCGCCAAGACGCTGGGGCTGCCGGAGACGGCCGTGAAGAAGGCGGAGAACGTGGTGAACGCGGACGTCGTGGTGATCCTCGGCAAGGACTACAAGGCGTCCTGAGGCGTATCCGGGCGCCCTGACCCGGCTCTGACATGCGCCTTCGCCCGCGCGGAACATTCCGCGCGGGCGGTGTCGGCGGTACATGAGACCCTTGTATGGATCTGCCCGCCAACCCGAAAGCATGGCCAGTGACCGCCACGGACCGCTCCATCGAGCTCATCACCACCGCCGCCCAGGCTGCGGCCGACCGGCTCGCGCACGACATCATCGCGTACGACGTCAGCGACGTGCTGTCGATCACCGACGCCTTCCTGCTCGCCTCCGCGCCCAACGACCGCCAGGTCAAGTCGATCGTGGACGAGATCGAGGAGCGCCTGCTCAAGGAGCTCGGCGCCAAGCCGGTGCGCCGCGAGGGCGACCGCGACGCCCGCTGGATCCTGCTCGACTACGTCGACATCGTCGTCCACGTCCAGCACAGCGAGGAGCGGGTCTTCTACGCGCTGGAGCGCCTGTGGAAGGACTGCCCCGAGATCGAGCTTCCCGAGGACGCCAAGCTCACCATCGGAAAGGCCGAGGAGCACGCCAAGCTGCGTGAGGCGGCCGGCGACGACGATCTGGACGGTGATCTGTTCTGAGTACGACCACCTCGGGCAAGTCCGGCAGGAAGATCGTCCTCTGGCGGCACGGCCAGACCTCGTGGAACCTGGAGCGGCGCTTCCAGGGCTCCACGGACATCGAGCTGACCGATACCGGAGTGGCGCAGGCGCGCCGCTCCGCGCGGCTGCTCGCCTCGCTGAAGCCGGACGCCATCGTGGCCTCCGACCTCCGGCGTGCCGCCGCCACGGCCGAGGAGCTGGCCGCCGTGACGGGGCTGCCCGTGGCGCACGACGCGGCGCTGCGCGAGACCTACGCCGGTGAGTGGCAGGGCCTCACGCACGACGAGATCCTGGGGAAGTACGGCGAGCAGTACGCGGCGTGGAAGCGCGGCGAGCCGGTCCGCCGGGGTGGCGGTGAGCTGGAGACCGAGGTCGCCGACCGCGCCGCGCCGGTGGTGCTGGAGCACGCCGAGCGGCTGCCGGAGGGCGGCACGCTCGTCGTCGTCAGCCACGGCGGCACCATCCGTACGACCATCGGCCGCCTGCTGGGCCTGGAGTCGTACTTCTGGGAGGGCCTGGGCGGGCTCTCCAACTGCTGCTGGTCCGTCCTCGGTGAGGGCGCGCGCGGCTGGCGTCTGCTGGAGCACAACGCCGGCACGCTGCCGGAGCCGGTGCTCGGCGACGACGACTGAGCGGCTCCTGCGCCGGTCGTTCGGCGGTCCCCGCCGGGGCTGCCACCCGGATTTCACTTTCCGGCTGGTCACAGGCTAGAGTTCTTCTTGTTCGCAGCGCAGAACACCGGAGACGGGGGGAGCGCAGCGGAGAGCGGGGCTATAGCTCAGTTGGTAGAGCGCCTGCATGGCATGCAGGAGGTCAGGAGTTCAATTCTCCTTAGCTCCACAATCAGGATCCCGTCCCCAACAGGGGGCGGGATCTTTGCTTTTGCCCCTTTTGCGTTTGCTGACCTGGCCCGCACCGGCATGGCAGAATCGGAAAGCCGGAGGGGGGAGACGACGGCCCGATGCGGGAGGGAGTCGCTGACGGATGGGTGCACACCGGCGCCGGTGCGACTGGTGCAACAACGGCACGCCGATCGTGCGGGACATGGACCCGGTCAACCCCGACTACCAGTACTGGTGCGAGGAATGCGCGCGGGCGCTGATCATAAAAGGCGACCCGATCGAGACGTACCGCGAGCTGGAGGGGGAGCCGATCTACGGCCGACTGCTCGACGAGCACTGCACGCTCAAGCGGTTCTATCAGTTCGCAAGAGCGTGACGGAATAGGTCAAATCGGGCATGGCCTGCGGTCGACGGAAATCGATTTTTGGACCAGGGCCATGACCGTGTAATGTTTGGGACGTCGCCAAGGGGAACCGGAAACGGAAGCCCGAAGCGGCAGGCAAGGCAAGGGGCTATAGCTCAGTTGGTAGAGCGCCTGCATGGCATGCAGGAGGTCAGGAGTTCAATTCTCCTTAGCTCCACAGTGAAGAAGCGGGGGGCCCCCGGCGGGGGGGGGGCGGGGAGGGTTGTCCACCGGGGGTTACGGGCCCGCGGGGGGGGGGCGGGGC